>JAYSTF010000051.1:0-14274 GCA_043720065.1 Pseudobdellovibrionaceae bacterium
ATTTGTAAACGCGTCGGTACTTACGGGTGTGATTCCGTGGCAGAAATCAGCGAAGTCGCCAAATCCTGCAGCGATTACCGCCCCTAATTTCCACAACGACGTAAAACATTCCTAGTTGGCTGCCATTTTTCTCTTTAGGAGAGAAAAAGGCAGCGTACTCAATAAGCATCTGATAACTCTTCGCTTTCAAACCGGGAGTTTTTTAAGATGTTACGTTTTTTGGTTTACTCAGCATTGCTCATATTTTCATTTGATCTTCACGCCAGATCCTTCCGTTGCAGAGGGCCGATCTGGGGCGAATATATTGAGGGTTTTAGTACGGGTAAGCACCATAAATTTTTGACTGTTATGACAAATAAAGCTTATGGAATTTATACCAAACATCCCGCCGGCGAAGTTTCCTTTGAACGGAAAGATTGCGAAAATCTTCTGAGCGAATTTAAAGATTACCCAGTTACTTTTAGTTCTAGTTCTCGCGATGGCAAGGAAGTGGAATTAGGATTTCCCTTAGGTGTTTTCGGCGGCAGCCCCGGTTTGGAATTTAAAGCCGTGGTAAAGCGTTGGAATGCCTTTGAACTTGATTGCATACTTGTCGCTGACTAACTCGAGTTTTGCCTATAATCGTCACAATGGGGGCTCCGTACCCTACTGGCGCGTGTTTTGCTCGTTCTAGCGCAATGATCTCTCGTTGCGCTAAACATTCGAATCCCCGCAATATCGAAGCCGCTTTTCGTCCCATTGCGTACCTCTTGGTCACGCTTTGCTTATTGGCTACGACCTCCGCTGTTGGGCAGACTATTCGTCGGCCATATCTTTTTGAAGTGCGAAAGGGAGAAAATGTCTCTTGGCTATTTGGCAGCAATCATGAAGGTATTGATATTTCTGAGGTGAACGCGCATTTGGAGGCGCCAATTCGTAATTCAGATACTGTTTTCATGGAGATGTTTTTCAGCAGTAGAAGTCAGCGGGCTCCTGAACGCGCCGCACTTTGGAAAACGGATCCCGCCGAAGCCGTTTTAACTTCTCCTGATATCGACCTCTTAAAAGGAGAGCTGCTTCCTGAAGAAACTCGGCAATACTTGATCGAGAAACTGGGGATGCCACCGAAATTAGGTAACGTTCTTCGCACAAGTTCATGTCGGGCCTTCGATGCTTACATCGGCGAAAACATTCCCCGCTTAGACGAACAAGTTGAAACGGTCGTAAGAAAAATGAATAAGAGGATGGTCGCGCTGGACAATCCTCATCTCAGAGCTTTAGCTCGCGAAGCTAATGAAAAGGCACGCCCTCACTTAAAAGAATCGAACCGCGCCGATTGCAATCTAATGGGCATCATTGAGTATCATGAGCAAGACAAGGATTATAGGGCACAGCTTGATGAGAAATACCGCCAAGGTCAATACAAGTGGGGTGAGGTCTACTCTTCACCAGGTCTCATTATTAGGAATAACGCCTGGATGCGCGCACTTATTCCAGAACTAAATCACGGCAGAAAAATTGTCATTGTCGGCGTCGCTCATCTCTTCGGGCAGAGTGGCCTCATCCGCCAACTCCAAGCCGCCGGCTTCACGGTCGAGCGTGTCTCTTCAGGCCCCTAAAAGTGAATTCAAGATAGCCATTATTAAACAAATGTGACGCAACGTTTCGCCGTTACGGAAGTGAATCCAACTGCATATCACTCCACATCCAAAAGGCATTCGAGATTCACACTTGATTCGAAAATTTTTTTCATAAAGTCTCGATGAAAAACGTCTATGGGATGCCCGCTCGACATAGAAATTTCGCGAGTCTTTTTTAGATTAGGCGAACGAAGATAATAGATCAAATAATCGCCGTCTAAACTTTGCTCGAGAAAGACTGATTCTAAAGTCATTCCCTCTTTCTTCAATAGTTCCTTAACTTGGTCTAATTGAGAATTCAGACGAGCAGCCCACTCCCTTACGAGAGGAATGGAATTGGGCTGCAATTTAATTTTAAAACATTCAACTTCCACAACTCTACTCCCGCGCTCTCAAGAGCCAAGAATCTTTGCCCGCCAGTAGCTCCGCTAAAACATAATTGAGTTCCGCGTGTGGCCAGACGCCGCCGCCCTCTAAACTTTCGCCGTTTACGGTTAAATATAACGCTTCGGGGATTGATAAAGAATATCCAGGACCCAACAGAGGCAGGTTGTACCAGGTCGCTAAAACAACATCGCCCGCGGTTGGGCGTCCCAACACGCGGGTCAAAGGCCGTGACATCATGGCATGGGCGAAAATTTCGGAGACGCTTGCGGTGGCGCCATCAACTAATACGACGACTGGCCCGCGGAAACAGCCGTAAGTGGGAAATGTCTTTAAAGGCACTTCTTGATACTTTTCCAAAAAGGCGATCTGAGCCATTTCGTCCAGATTATCGGGGGGCGCAGGCCCGATGGGTTGGCTCCGGCGGGGCTGAGAAAGCAAGCCGACTTTTTCTTCAGTACAAATAAATGGCGAAAGTCCTCTTAGCATCGCAACTAAATTGCCGCCGGAGTTGTCGCGAAGGTCCACTACGACTTTCTTAAACTGATTCAAACCTGCCAAAACTTCTTGCCACGGCTTCTCACCAAAATATTCCGCGCGAAAACTTGAAATCTCAAGTAACCCAACGCCCTCTGACAGCCCACGCAATTCAGGACTTCGGTCTATCACCAAGGGCTTTGGATCAAGCGCCACGTGAATCTTTTTATCGCCCCGCTGAAGTAAATAATCGCCAGCTACAGTTTGCAGCTGCCAATTAGAATGTGGCTTCGCACCAGCGACAGACAACACTTCATCGCCTGGCAAAACACCTAATGCTTGAGCAACGCTCTTGTTTAAAACCTTCCAAACAACAAACCGTTCGTCGATCGATAACGTGCGAAGTCCGGTGTCGACGGATTCCCCTTTCCAAAGTCTCCGATCTTCGACCGGGTCGTAAATCATTAGGTGGGAAACTTCGAATTCATCGAGCAGCCATTGCAGCTCGTTCATGAACCGAGCCCTAGCCCACCACCAGGAAATGGCGGTGCCTTTTTCAAGACACGATTTGTTCCAAGAGGCGAGTTGCTCGTCATTGCGATAGAATTTCTCAGCTACCATGCCGCAAATTTGGCGGTGAACCGAACGGTGAACCCCAGCGCGCGGTTCGGCGACCGCAATGAGCGTCACTAATATGAAAATGACTACGGAGAGAAAAGTTCGCGATTGAATTGGCATAGCTAGATAATAAGAGAGCCGGGTAGCACCCGGCCCTGTCAACTCTTGAATCTATTCCCAGGAGCTTTAATCAGAAGATTAAGCGGCCTTTTTCTTACGAGCGTTTTGTGGATCGATGTTGTACTGCTTCACCTTGCGGTAAAGAGTCGCGCGGCCAATACCTAAAGCCTTCGCAGCTTCAGTTAAATTGCCGTTGTACTCGTGAATGGCGCCTTCAATGGCCAAACTCTCGAGTTCGTTAATTGTGCGAACCTTCTTATCGTTTACTGAAGACATTCCGCCTGCAGGAAACTGAAGGATCTTCGCGCCTGAATCCACTGGGCTTGAACCGGATGCCAATGAAGGCATTTCGGCGCCAAGGGTCTGACGGAATGAAGCTTCGCTAAGACCGCGAGCCCATTCTGCTGTCGTGTAACACTGAACGGAGTAACCCATTCCTGTGCCAAATGACTTTGCTTTTTCATAATGTTCGCGGTTATCACTGACGAGAACGATCATTGGACGTGCCATTCTTCTTCCTCCAAGTAATGAATCAAGACGAGCCTATTAGTGGCTCACATTAAACCTATCGGCGGCCCATCTTGAGAAACTTAGGTATATTTTGCCTAGCCCATCCCATTTTGACATAAGCCCTTGATCCGACTGGAGAATCGAAACTAGGCCCAAACGCCGAATTAGTGGCCACCGGCACCCATCTTGACAACTGTATAAATTTCTAAAAGTTGAATTATTTCGCATTGAAGACGCGCAGCGTCTTTGGTACGACTTGAATCCCCCCTGACGGAGAATAACCATGCTCAAATCTCTTTTAAAAGCCTGCTCTTCCCTATTTTTAGCCTTCATTTGCTTGTCAGCATCGAGTGCTTCGCCAACGCCCGTGATTGATAAGCCACTGCCGGCAGAATTTAGCAAAGAGGCGGCACGCCAAATCTATTTCGCTATTATCTCTAACCCGCAAATCGCACCTTTAACCATTTCACCAAAATCAGTTAAAGGTTCGAAGCAAGAGATCTTCCTTGAGTATTTTAAGAAATACATCGAACCAAAGGCGCGCGAAGGCGCCATTTACAGTGCGAAGTACGCGGGCCTGAAGCTGTTGCTTGATTCCGGCCTCGAAAATTCTGCGGAAGAAAAACTCAAATGGGAAAAGGAATTAGAAGAGGTTCTTGAATGGTATGGCGCTTCCGAGGCGGATGAAGATGTGAAAAAACACACTCTTCAACTGGCCAAATTAGCTGAAGGCCTTTCCGGCGAAATGGCAGACTCGGCGAGAGAAGGTGCTGAGATGGTTGAGCTGCAAATGTATCCAGAATCCAGCAAAAGCCAAGCTCAAGAAGATAATGTTCTCTCCCAGCAAATTGCCCAAATCGCCAACCTACTAGCCTCTAAAGATAACGCTATTAAACTTCGTCCTGAATACAATCAGGTGCGAGCGAAGTTTTACTCTGGAGAACTCAGCTTTCAAGAAGCGGGCGATAAGCTGGAGGCTCTCACTCTAAAAATGGGCGGCGCGATCGGCGAGGAACTGATCGAACAAGCTGGTGATAAACTCCAGCGGCTTGCAGCCGTCCGTAGCGAACTGGCCAAGGTAAAGGGCTTCCCCTATTGGGCGGAGTTCGCGGTTGCAAAACAATCCCGCGCTCATGCTCCAGGATTAAGAACTGCCGACGAACTTCTTAAGTTCCTTTATGGTCTCCTTGAGACAACCAAAGAAGCCGGTCGAAAAATTTATGAGCTCGAAGCAAAAAAGCGCGGCATGAAACTGGCTGATTTGCGGCCAGCCCACCAATCCTTGTTGCTGCCGCCGGCAGAAGAGCTACTAAACGGTTACTTCCCGCGCCAAAATATCGTCTCGCTTTGGCGGCAAACTATGAGGGAATCTGGATTTCCTAAATCACTTATTGAGCGAATTTTCATCGATCCGTTCCCCCGCGATGGCAAGCAAGGCCATGCTTACATGTTCCCTGCCCGGACGCCCTATCAACGTGAAGACATCTTGAATGGCCAAACTCTAAATGCAGTATCCTATCCCTCAAATAGCCCAGTGTGGAAAAAGGCAGTCACAGCCATTGTGCAAAATTTTTCTGATGATAACGTCGATTCAACGGAAACGATGTTCCACGAAGGCGGGCATGGGTTGGATTACGCTTCTCACCGTCTCGGGTTTAGAAGCTACCGCTCTGCGAGCGCCGCCGAAACTCACTCCACGACGATGGAGCATTTCTTAGCCGATTATTCATTTATCCGATCGGCGGCGATAAAATTAGATGGCAGCCGACCGAGTGAGGAAGTCATCCGCACTTACATAAAAAACCGCGCCTTAGGTGATCTCATTGGTTTTCGCGGCAATGTTGCACAAGCGATTTTCGACATCGAACTTTGGCAATACGATTACTCCCAACCCGGAGCACAGAAACTTTGGGAGCGCGCGATCGAAATCAACGCGAAACTTCGTCTGTTGTCGCGAAATGTCGCGCTTCCCGCCGATTTAGTACGGCCCTTTGGCATGCAAATGTTTTCCACCGATCATTACTATAGTGGGAGCGTCCGCTATTTTGGCTACACTTTGGCGGCCGTAAGTGCAGGAATGATGGCCGAATATCTCTTAGATACTCTAGAAGCAAAGACGGGGAGACGAAGCCTTCACAAGCAGCCTGCGATCGCTATATTACTGAAACCGATTTACGAAAAAGGTTTGGAGCGGCCATTCCCCGAGGCCGTCGAACAAATCTCAGGCAAGAAGTTCGCACCTGAAGAGTACGCCAAAGGATTAATCCGCAAGGTGGACGAAGCACTTAAGCCCGATTGCGACGGCGCGCTCGATTAGCGGCGGCCGGATTTGATTTTGACCTGCATTTTTGAGATCAAATGAACGGCCATTTTCTCGTGAACCTTGCACATTTTAAGCTCGTCACGGCGGTATGAGCGCTGGGACGGAGTCAGAGTGCCGGTCTCTAGTTCCATTTCATAATCAAGTTTATGGGCGCGGATGCCTTCGAGTTCCTTGGTCTGCTGCTTAAAGAGTTTGCTAACGCCGCTCACAGGAGCCACGTCTAACCACTCCTCTTTGGCTTTGTACCAGGACATCATGCGAAGGAAGCGGGCCTTGTTTTTCGCTAATGTAAACTTGGGAAACTGGGGCTCGGAAAGCTCCAGGATATTGTCGATGGCATCTATCCAATGGATATCATCTTCGACTTCGGGATTCACAAGGATCACGTCCTTGTTCTGCTGCTTCAACATTTCGACGCTATTATTTAACACTAAACCTCCAACCAACCCTGGCTTTAAACCACGTTATATACTCGATAATTCCGAAATATTCAATGACAGTGGCATTTGAGAAAAATTCCCGGGTGCCTACAACTTACACGGACGCTTTCCTTGCGCAATGCAATAAGGCGCCAACCCAACCATTGAGTCCGCTCTTATTGCAAAAAGCGGCCCCATGCAATCGCAACCGTTCAATTTCCGTCTTAGCTGTAATAAGGTCTCCAGCCATATGACAAAAATCAGAATCCTGACCTTCTTGGCGCTTTTAGCCATCCCCGCCCAAGCTCAGTTTCTTGTCCAAGGAGATGAGAACTATTGGATCCAAGCCCGAGGCCGGGTCCAATTTATTTACCCACTGGATCAGGTCGGCAATTTACGTGAGATTACTTATTACACAGAATACTTCATGCAGAAGTACGAAAAGTCGTTTAAGTGGGCGCTCGATGAACGGCTAAAAATGATCGTTGCTTCCGAGCAAAACCAAATTGCAAACGGCTTTGCGACCACCAGTCCGCTTCTGCAGACGGCGCACTACCCAGCCGGTACCGAGATCTTGGATATCTTTGCTCAAGATAGCTTTCTCCAAGCCCTGGCCAGCCACGAAACGGCCCATTTGTATCAGCTCAGCGTTAAGTCACAGCTGAGCACGATGGTGCATAGCGTACTCGGTAATGTGATGTTTGTTATGACACCCTTAGGGTTTCCGATTTGGGTGTTTCCCAATGCATTAAATCCGCGGTTTATCGTCGAGGGCAACGCCGTGCTCAACGAATCCACGGCAGGAGTTGGCGGCCGCCTGTGGAGCGGAGAAATTCGCGCCGAAGTTTTGCAACAAATAAATGCAGGGGCCCTCACTCCCGCCGAACTGATGAACTTCGATTTAAATTTTCCCCTGTCCGAGGATTACCACGCTGGTGGGTATTTCGCGGCCCACCTCGGGGAAACTTACGGCATGGACAAAGCCAATCGGTTCTTTAAATCTCATGCAGAGCGAGACATCTGGCCCTTCCGTTTAAATAAAACTTTCCGACTTCACTTTGGCACCTCCTACTCGCGGTTGATCCATGATTTCACGCAGAAGTTAGCTCCTGTGGCTCAGCGACATCAGTCTGCCCGTGGCGAGGTGGTCGCTAAAATTTTTAATCGACCAGTCTTCAACCATGATGACAAGAAGATTTATTTCGTCGGCAATCCAACCGGACGCTTAGCAAACCGCTTCTACTCCATCGACAAAATCACCGGCGTGCTCGAGGAGACGAAGACCGCATTGCCCGATGGCAAAGCCTTTATCATCGACGGCGAAAAGTACGCGGTCACAAGTTCTCAGGTGAATCCCACAAATATTAAGTACGGTCTTTTTGATGAAAGCCTTCATGCCAAAAAAGGAACTCTTGGTGAAATCTTTCAAGATATCCGAGGTGGCAAACAGATGTCCGTCGACGCTTCGGCTAGTTACTCACGCAACTCCGCGCTTAAAGATGGTGAGTTTTTTGATTTCATTGGATCTAGCGCGATCCTCAATGACAAAGGCGACGCGTATTACTTCCGACAGGCCGGAGCGGAGCGCGTTCTCTATCGGGAAAAGACGCCGCTCTTTAAATTTCCTGGGTACTATGGTTTTCCTTTAGAAGTTACTGCTAATGGGGATGTTTACTTTATTGCCTCAACTGAGCTGGGCGCGTCCCTCTTTCGCTGGAATCTCTCTGGTGTTGAACGCATGTTCCCCGCCGACAACGTGGTTCATGCAAGACATTTAAAAGACGACGTGTATCTCGTTGCCGCTATTACTCATAACGGATATGAAATTCAGAAGTTAAAATCTACGCCGGTGGCGCAAAATCCGATGATGGCGGATTGGAAGTTTCCCAATATCGAAGCGCCAGCGCCCGTGCTGCAGGAAATTCAGCATGAAAAAAGCAAGGAATACGGACCACTAAGTCAAATGCGCTATTCCCAAGCCAATGTATTGTGGGGCGGCGGCGGCCAAGGATCCATCAATGTTCTATTCACTGATCCACTATGGTGGAACGCCCTCCTCGTTCATTATCAAAAAGATGCTGAAGAAGGGTATGCTGGCGGAATAGCCTATCGCAATCAGAGACACCGCTTAGGGTGGTTGATTGAGGCCGAGTTTGACAATGACGAAAAGTACATTTCACCCATCACACTTCAGGAATCAAGCGATGTTGAGACGACTGCGCTGATAGCATTGAATTATCAAGTTTTTAAGTCCGGACGCTGGTCATCGGATCTTCTGTTTGGCCCTCTCTGGACTGAAGATACGAGCTTTCCTGAAGATCTCGAGCGTCGTGCGGGGGTCCTTGGCAATTTGGACTTTACTTATTCACGAGCTGATTCTTCTCTCGCCTACGAGCCATACCGATATTTCCGATTAAATTACCAGCACCGGACCGAATTGGATGAGCTGCTTAAGCGCAAAACGGATTCCATCAACGGTGCCGACGTTCTGCTTAGTGGCGACGTTTACCGCCAAACCTTTTTGCGTGGATTCGGCTCATGGGCCGTTGCGGAAACAGATAGTATCGACTCAGATGACCTAGATTTTGATCTCAACTCCAAATGGACAAACTTTCACAGGGCCGTAACGATTCCGACATTTACTGGTAAGGGCGAAGTACGGGAATTAAGAGAGTGGGGTTTTAACCTCAAGCAAGTTGTAGATTATCAGATTCTTGCGACACGCTTTCCGTTTAGTCTTCTACGCTTCGCACCCTTTGTTGAGTTCCGCGACGTTTATGCAATCGAAGAAACATTTTCCACGACGAAGTTCGACGGCTGGCACCAGCAGGTGAAATACGGAACCGAATTTGATCTGCTTTTCATTCACTTCGCTCTTGTTCGGGGTGCCATTGCATTTGACACGATTGAAGTGGGAGGCGAAATGGAACATGGCTGGAATGTCGCCTTTAAATTTTCACCTAACAGCTTTTAAGCTGTTCGCGGCTTGGTAAACTTTAATGGTTTCACTGGCGCAGCGATCCCAAGTGAACTGACTGCCGCGAGCTAATCCCTTTTTCACGAGCTCTGCTCTTAGCTGCTGATTCTCCGCCACTTGGGCCATCGCATCGGCGATGGCTTCATAATCTTTCGGGCGCACAAATAATGCCGCGTCTCCGGCAACCTCTGGAGTGGCTGAAACATTACTGGTTACAACTGGGCAACCTAGTCGCATTGCTTCAAGAATGGGAAACCCAAATCCTTCGTAGTGCGATGGATAAACGAACCCCTCAGCCCACTGATAATAATTCACGAGCTGCATGTTGTTCATAAATCCAGGCAGCAAAATATGCCCGGGAGACTTTTGATTTCTGCAAACCTGCTTAATTTCATCAAAACCATAGCCAGGTTTTCCCACCAGGATGAGGCGAGTCTCTTTATGCCCTGGCAGCTTTTTAAGAATATTGAAAGCGTGCAGTAAACCTACCAGATTTTTCCGCGCTTCAAGATTACCGACGAATAAATAATAAGGCTCAGGAATGGGTCGCTGGGCTTTATTTGATGGTACAAGGAGGTGATCCGCACCATGCCAAACAGTAAAGACACGACCGCGGTACTCCGGGAAGCGCTCCTCGATTTGATTTTGGGTAAACCGAGATACGGCGATCACGGCTTCAGGTCGCTGCTTTTTCAAAAGATGATTCACATTGGCCATGCGGGCCTCGGCAAACCTTGGCGCGCAATACCCGTCTTCAAAGAAGGCCAAATCATGGATTGTCACAACCCTTGCCAAGCCCTTTGTGTCTTCAATTCGGTAATCCGGCCCATGAAAGATTTCGTGTTGCCCTTGGGAGCGCCAGGCACTCCAAATGGGAACATATGGGGCAAGTTCCCCGTCCCAGTGCCGGCGAATAACCTGCAAATGCCGATGGCGGGAAAGCCGCCAGCTGCCTGTGAGTTGTACGCTCGGATTCTTGTCGAGGGCGTGCGCGAGATGTCGGGCATAAGTCCCGACGCCAGAGATCCTCTCGTGGTCCAAACAAGAAACGTCAAAAAGCACTTTCATGATAAATTTGAAATTCGACTGCTAATGATGCGAAGTCAATGAGTCGGTGCAGCTTTTGACGATAATTGATTCCGACGCAATCACCGACTCAAGAATAGAGTCTTTGCCTTCGTGCGCCTCATGCAGCACACGAAAGCGTTTTTCACGCGGAACCCAGCGCCACCACATTTGCACAACATCAAAGAGATTTGTGGCGATCATATCATGATCGCTCGCCTGCCACGCCACCTGTGGTTGGTTGAGAAAATGCTGGCCGAGCAATTCCACCGCGGCCCCCATGATTTCGTCCAAATACTTCTCTTCCTCGCGCTTTGTGGGAAATAAGGAGCTGTATAGCCAGTTTCGAATGTCATCGTTTTGCGCCATAGATTTCAAGTACGAAAGCTGGCTTAAAGCTGGCGAGGGGCCCTTATGCGCCAATCCCAAAAGCGCATCACGATATGTGTCCTCGGGCAGTCGGTGAACTAAATCCCAGAGAGTAAATGCCGCAAAGATCTCAGACACCCAGAAAAATTTGTAGTGAAATTCTGGGTAAATCTCCATACCGCCGAACCAGGTCGCCAAATTCACCTGCATCTCCGCGGTCATCAGAGCGACAAGGCGGGCCACCCGATCAATGACCGGCTGATTTTTTAATACCGGGTTTAAATGAATTTTGTAGTGGCGGGTGCCGAAATCTGTAATTTCGAAGAGTTGATTGCGTGAGGCCTGCTTCGGCTTTGGCACAAATTCATAATCGGCCTGATGGGCCTCGTATCCATAAAAAATGTTTCTAAGCTGCAGATGCTTTCCAGGGGTCACGTTATAAGAAATGGTATGAAAAATCGCGGTCAGCCGCATGAGGGCTTGGTCTTTGAGTGCCGCTTTCTCAGGAGAGTAAGGGTAATCAATAACCTCTGCGATAAAACGCGGAAATTTGAATTCAGATAGGTCGTATGGCACCTGCTGGAGTTGAAGTCCCATGTTTTTTCGTAGCAAGTGGTTTGGCAAACCCGTCTCACGGTGGGCCTTGTCGGGCTGCATAACCGCCATTACGGGAATGTGAGATAGAATGCTTAAGAGAACACAGAATATTCGCATGACCCTACCCTTCCCAGTCGGGCTTGTATTAGCAATTAGGGCGCCATTCACGGCGCTTCCTCCCTTCTCTGGCAGGGGTTTGAACGCCCGGGGACTATGGAAAAAGTGTCAAAATTATCCGATCGCAAAGGGACTAGCCAAAAGCCGCCGGACACCGTTCCGAAAGGTGGAAAGGTGCCCGGCACCTTTCCACCTTTTATTGAAAAATTTGGAATCGGCTGATCATCGTTGGTGAAAGAAATGAAAAGCGGCGACTCTAGCGGAATGAAAAAACTCTTTTTTGCCATTCTGGTTCTATCGATTCAATCGCCGGCCCGCGCCGCTTCGCCAAGCGCAACTGACACTTTGTATCGGTTTATAACTGAGCGCTGCGACAGCTTCGAGCTGTTATCGGAACAGGTCTCGGAGGTTGACCGGGATCTGGGCGGCGGTCACGCTGATCGCATTTATAACTTCGCACTTTCCATCAATCGAGCGGGCGCCGGAAATCCACCGGTCCAAGAAGAACTGCTGGTTAGAATCGTGTACCGTGCTGAGGGCGACATGTTCGTCTTCGACGGCAAAGGCGACGCCTGTAAGTGGGATAAGCTGCCGTATTACAGCGAGTAGAGTTCGATCAGCTACCAGCTGATTTTGCCGCGCCTGGTTTCAAGCTCCTTCCAACGAACGTATGTTTCACCGCTATCCAACACGTTCTCTCCGTCGCCTGTAATGCAAACCTGATCCTGTTTCTTAACAAGCGCCTGAATTCTAGACAAATGCTCCTTACAAAGATTTCCTTCAATTGACTTTCCATAACCATAGGCAAATTCCTTACCATTGCCATCCACTGCTGTGATTTGAAGTTCAGCGTTGACCACGTCGTCAATGGTGTCGCCGTCGCAGATAATCTTTACGTCTTTCATTTTGAAGCATCGAGTAACCCTAAGCTCCAATGAATAGTCCCATTTTGACTCTGATCGTCCGTGTAGAGCGTAACCCAACACCGATGGAGCAACCAAAAAATACATGAAAAGAGGACTTATAAGATATTTACAAAAAGAATTCATCGCTGTTCACCATTGTCGAGCTCTTTGAGCGCGGAAATGAAATTGGTCATGCCTTTTTGAAGGCGAAAATCCCTCTTTTTTCGCAAATAGCCCTTGTAGTGCGCCACCGCCTCCTCCCAACTGGCCTGTCGGCCAAGATATTTGGAAGATAGATCTCGCTTATGAAAGAGCCAGCGAACAGCTGCGGGTATCGCCAATTCGACTTGCTTGACGTCCGCTGCACTAAGGGTAATGTGGTGGTCCCTCAACTCCCCTTTTTCATCCGCTAGAATTTTTCGTGTCTGATCTGTCACTTGCAGAGGGCCGCGCGCGTAATTTCGTGCGCCAACTCTCTGATCTTTAACCTTCAAATAGAAAGAAGATTCGCTATAAAAAAGGGCCTTAATTATATTGGGTGAAAGGGGATCTTTCGATGAGAACACGTCATTCCAATACTGTGTCCAAAGGGCTATGAGTTGATCGAAATCATTCGCGTTTTTCGGTGAATTCATTTTCCCCATACGCGGTGACGACTTTGTCTTGCCGATTTTGGAGATTAACAACATTTCATCGGGGTAGAGCTGGTCTCTCCCACTTGGGTTGCGGCGGCAATGCTCGCGTACGGATGTAGTTCCATCCGGATTTTTCTCGGATCTCTGTACGTTACGGTTGAATCCATGGACGAAATAGTACCCCAGTGGGCACGGTCGCCAAGGATGCGACGGCGGAGCGGTATCGAGAAATGCTTTCTCAATGTCTTCTTCCAATTGAGGCAGCTGTGAAGTTGCAACTTCCCAAACAATTGAGTCATCCACATTGAAATATTCATGGATTAGGCGGTTTCTCATTCCAATTATTTGTTGCCATGGAATTTCTGGAAACCTGAGCTTTGTAACGCCCGAAACTAACCTTGCAGCCTCTCCAATAACTTCAAGTTCGCGAACTACAGCTGCTTTGTGTAAATCGCTATTCAAAAATTTATCGCGACTAATTCCTTTTAGATATTTTCGAATCCGAGCGATTCGCTCCTGAATTTGAGAAAGATAGATGTCATCCCGCTTTTTCATAGATGACTTCAAGATCCCTTTCGATAATAGCCCGCAAAGGGTTGAAGAGGGCGTCTTCAGAAACTAGATCGACCGGTCTGCCGATTTTCTTTTCGAGCTCCTGATCCAGGCTGAACCACTGCATTCCGATAAAGGGGCGGTTCTTATCTCGCGAAAGCTTCACGAGAATATCGATATCACTTTCCGAGGAATCATCGCGCCTAGCGAAGGAGCCAAAAATGCTAATCCGTACAACCCCTAGCGGAATTAACGTATCAATAATAATTTTTTTAATATCGTCGCGACTAAGGATTGGCATTGGCTAGGAGGTTACCATCTAATGATATTACGCCAAACAAAAAAAACACCCAATTATGCCCGAAAAATGTGCAATTCCTATGGCGCCCAGGAGACAAGATGACCCAATCATTTCACAACGCGCTTCGAATCCTCTTTTGGTGATACAACCGTTACGATCTCCACCGCTTTGGCCTGAACTCTATAGATGATGCGATAGCCTTGTATAACCAACTGTCTAAATGCAGGGTTTTCTTTGGTGATTTGCCCCGACAAAGGGAACTCGCGCAGCCGTTCAGTTGACTCTA
>JAYSTF010000052.1:0-39827 GCA_043720065.1 Pseudobdellovibrionaceae bacterium
GTCTGGGTGAGGGCCAATGATGCTTTGTTACCGAGCCAAAATCGTTTTGACGGCGGGAAGCGAGCATCTGATCGAGTCACCCGACAGGCTTTTCATAAAATCTTAAGACCAAGACGCGTTCTTTGGGAGCGAGATCGCTTTTACATGATGAGTATCTTTGACAAGAACTCAGGCGCATTTATTGGCGTGATGAACGTCATTCCTCATATTCGAAATATCTTTCAGACCGCCGCCATCGGTTACTATATCCATAACAATCACTGGAGAAAAGGTTACGGTAGCGAAGCACTTAATGCTGTCATCACCTTTGCTTTTAAAACTTTGAAGTTTCACCGCCTCACAGCTGAAATTGAAATCGGCAATCGGCGCTCTGTTCAGATGGTGAAGAAAATCGGCTTTCGTAGAGAGGCCACCGCAAAAAGACTTATATACGATGATGGGAAATGGAATTATGCCTACATCTTTGCTTTAACAGCTGAAGAATGGGGGATCCGGCGTATGAAACCCGAACATCGTCTTTCCGTCGCTGATTCTTGAACCGTTCACATAACACGACTTTCAAATTAGATTTGTGACTCGAAATGTCTGTATTATAAGGCTCTCTTTGAAAAAATAGACTTCCGTATTAAACAGTGGCTTCCTCCAAAGATGAAACCGAATAGCCATCAAGATTTAGGTCTGAGTGACGATTCATTTTTAGAACTTGTCGATTTTTTTCGTGAATTGATTCGGTTAGATGAAAAACCTAACTACACACGAAAATTGATCCGAGTTTTGCGTTGTCGACTTAATCAGCTCAAACAAGAAAAACGAAACGAATTGCTCCAGCAACTTGAGGGACTTGAAAAAACCTAAAAATTTCTAGTCCCCTTGCTTGCGTAACTATTTGATGTCTGTTGCGGTTCAAGTCCATTTCGGTTTTCTGCATCTAGTGTTTGATTTTGCAGAGCTTATTTAAGTTTGCGTTTTTTCTGAAGAATTCGAAAAAAAAGAGAGTGGTGCGCCAGAGAGGACTTGAACCTCCACGATCTTGCGACCGCTAGCCCCTCAAGCTAGTGCGTCTACCAATTCCGCCACTGGCGCATTTAGAGGGAACGAAGGAATTTGGATTAACACAGGCTTAAATTCAAGTCGATTCCTGATCCTTGGTCGGGATTTTTGGGCCTGCTAACCCAAGGTCGCCCCAACCACGTCTTACAGACAGA
The DNA here is from genome assembly GCA_043720065.1 of Pseudobdellovibrionaceae bacterium. Taxonomy (GTDB): domain Bacteria; phylum Bdellovibrionota; class Bdellovibrionia; order Bdellovibrionales; family UBA1609; genus JAIBAM01. The sequence goes on from JAYSTF010000052.1 coordinate 1,206, forward strand.
GACTGCAGGACGCGGTCTTCGAAGGGAGCAAGGAAGCTCCCGGGGTCAGCCCTGTCCGTGGGGGAGGGGGAAAGATGTCCAACACTGAGTTAGCAGCCTTGGCTCAAGAACTTAAGGTCCTTAAACAGCTCCTGGAGCAGACACACCAGCCAAGACAGCGGCTTTTACTGCTGAATAAGGCTTGGTCGCTTTTGCGCCGGGGGATGAAGTAAAGGGTAAGTTAAAATGCCGAGTGATATAGCCAGCTTGGCTTCATTTGGAGCCTTGTTTGTATTGGGGTTTTTAGTGATTTTGGTTTATGCGATTGGACTAAAAAACTTCGCTTTTGCCCGTCGTAATCGCAAACGCCGCTAAGCCCTTGAGTAGCTTAAGTCTTTTGACTATGATGCGCCGCTTATGCGTCGAGCAGATCTTAAATACCTATATTCAGAGTCGTTGATTGCAACGGAGCCGAAAACAGATTTTCGCGTCGCCCGCCTTAATGAAGTAGGTGAGCCGGAAGAGCTTTCGGTTAATCAAATCTGGGATCTCTTTAAACCCGGCGATGTGCTCGTCATCAATGATTCCAGGGTCGAATCGCGCCGAGTATTCGCTGCCGATCTGGAAATTTTATTTCTCAAGCGCACGGCTGAGATGGAGTGGGAAGTTCTTTTTCCCGCGCGCGCTCACAAAATCGGTGACCAAATAGCGCTTCCCGGTGGAGTGACGGCAACTCTAACCTCAAAGGGTCTGCCACAGACTCTCGCGCTTGATCAATCTATCGGCGAAAAATATTTTGCCGAGTTTGGCGAGCCAGCGCTTCCTCCTTATATACAGCGGGCGCGAAATGAACGACACGCAAGAAAAGAAGATCAGATTTGGTATCAAACCGCGTGGGCCAAAGAGCCGGGAAGTGCGGCGGCACCAACGGCAAGCCTACATTTCACTGAAGCTGATCTGACGGAATTAAGAAATCGCGGTGTTGAGATTGCGTTTGTCACACTTCACGTCGGCCTTGGAACTTTTTTGCCGATGAAGGCCGACAATTTAAAAGATCACGTTATGCACTCAGAGCAAGCGTTTATCCCGGCGAGCTCCATCAATATGATCACGACCGCGCAAGCTGAGGGCAAAAGAATTTGGGCGCTCGGCACAACCGCATTGAGATCCATTGAGGCTTGGGCCGCGGGCGACCTCAGTCGCAGCGACAGCGGTGATTATTGCGGATCCACTCGACTGTTTATTCAGCCAGGATTTGAGTTCAAAGTCGCAAGTGGACTTTTAACCAACTTCCATCAACCTGAATCAACGCTTCTGGCGCTGGTCATGGCATTTGCGGGACGAACCCAAGTTTTGCGACTATATGACTGGGCCATCCAAAAACAGTTTCGACTTTTTAGTTATGGAGACCTCACGGTATGGACCCGGTAAAACCAATTGGCCATTTTAAAGTTGAAGCAATCGCTGGCAAGGCGCGCGCGACGACGCTTCAGACGGCTCATGGTGAAATTCAAACTCCCGTGTTCATGCCCGTCGGCACGCGTGGCACCGTTAAGGCGATGCTGCCGGAGGAACTAAAAGAGATCGGCTCGCAAATTGTACTTGGGAACACTTATCACCTTCATCTGCGCCCAGGTGAGGATACGATTGCAAAACTTGGTGGCCTTCATAAGTTTATGAATTGGAACGGTCCAATCCTTACTGACAGTGGGGGATTCCAAGTTTTCTCGCTGTCTCAGCTAAATTCCATTTCTGAGGAAGGCGTTGTTTTCCGCAGTCATCTTGATGGCTCGAAAAGTTTTTTATCGCCTGAAACGAGCATGATCATTCAGATGAAGCTGGGCTCAGACATAATAATGGCATTTGATGAGTGCCTGCCGCATCCATCGCCGCCCGACGCGATTAAAAAATCAATGGATATGACTCTTCGTTGGCTACATAGGTCAAAGGCCGCAATGACTCGCGAAGAATCACTGCTTTTTGGCATTGTGCAGGGCGGTCTCGATCCAAACTTTCGTCGGGAAAGCTTGGCGCAAATTACTTCCGTCGATCTTCCAGGGTACGCGCTCGGCGGTTTCAGCGTCGGCGAACCAATTGAACTTATGCATGATCTCGTCAAAGAGATCGGCCCTGACATGCCGGAAAACAAACCGCGCTATTTGATGGGCGTCGGCACTCCGCTTGATCTCATATTATGCGTGGATTCGGGCATCGACATGTTCGATTGTGTGATGCCGACGAGAACCGCGAGGAATGGAACTCTTTTCACATGGCGAGGCCGCATCTCCATCAAACGCCAGGAGTTCCGTGAAGACCCAAGACCCCTCGATCCAGAATGTGCTTGTTACACGTGCAGAAATTATTCGCGGGCTTATTTACGCCACGTGTTCTTAAGCGGAGAAATCATCTCAGCGCGACTGAATACGATTCATAATCTCTATTTCTACACGGACTTAATGAAGCGGGCGCGCCATGCGATATTCGATGGAACCTGGGATTCCTTCCGAAACGACTGTTTGACGCGATTCGTAAGTAAACCCTCGCCTCGCCCCCCGGAGGCTGTTTTGGATTGATTTTTGACCCCCTAAGTGGTCAAAAATGGGCCCCTTTCATGAGGAGCTCATTCAATGTCATTGCTAGGTTTGCTTTATAGTACCGTGGCTTATGCCCAGGAAGCGGCAGCCCCAGCGGCTAAGCCGAGTTTGTTCGAAAATCTAATACCGGCCATTTTCTTTTTGGCTTTGGTGTACTTTTTGTTCATGCGGCCTCAACAGAAGAGGACCCAAGCTCATCAAAAACTTTTGACCGATTTAAAACGCGGTGATTCGGTTTTGACGTCCGGGGGTATACTCGGCACCATAGAAGGCCTAACGGAAAAGTTTGTTACTTTGAAAATCGCCGACGATGTGAAGATTCGCATTTTGCGCTCACAGATCGCCGGTCCGACACAAGAGGACGCGAAAACATGAATTTGAATTGGCGGGGAATTTTAGCCTGGATTTTATTGGTCGGAATGCTAATTAAGCTGGTGCCGAATTTCGTGAATGTCGAAGGCGGCTGGTGGCCGTCCAAAGGTAAAATCGTTTACGGTCTTGATATTCAAGGCGGCGTCCATCTCGTGATGGGCATTGACGTTGAATCTGTGATGAAAGAGCGCATGATCCGCATGACCCGCGTGCTTGGGGAAGAGTTAAAACTGGCGGAGATCCCAGTGACGTCGATTGCGGTTCAGGATGAAAAGCTGCACGAAATCAAAATCGTCCTTGCCAATGCGAAAGACGAAGAGCGCGCGCGTGAGGCGGTCGAAAAAAATCATAGTGGATTCTTGCAGATACTTTCCTCCGGTAACGGCGAAATGGTCACTAAAATCTATGACTCTCAAGTGACCGAGATCCGTAAGCAGATCCTTGATCAAGCAATCAGCGTCATCCGAAACCGAATCGACGAATTCGGAGTGGCGGAACCGAGCATTCAAGCACAAGGCGATAGCCGAATTCTAGTTCAGCTGCCTGGAATCAAAGATTCGGCGCGGGCTAAAGAATTGGTGAATAGAACTGCACGTCTTGAGTTTCGCATCGTGAGTGAAGAGTTAGGCGGCCGCGGTGAAACTTCGGCTGCAGTTGAGAAGCTAGTTGAAGAGGCTGAAAAAGCCGGTGAATACGCTCTCGGTAAAGACGGCATGAGCTATAGCGCCTATTTTAAACGCATGAATGCCGACCTAAAAGATAAGCTTCCGCCAAACACGATAGTTGCTTTTGAGAAAGCCCAAGCGGCGAAAACTCTTGAAGCCGGCAAGATAGCTCTTCTTCTTCGCGCCGACACGAATATCGGTGGTGAGTTGCTTGAAGATGCGTTCGTCGGATACGGCGATCGTGGCGAGCCTCAAGTCAATTTCCGCTTCGGCCCTGAGGGCGGAAATATGTTTGGCGAACTTACGGAAGCCAACACGGGAAAACTCTTAGCGATCGTTCTTGATGATGTGGTGCAGTCCGCGCCTGTAATTCAGTCAAAGATCGGTGCGAGCGGCGTAATTAACCTAAGCCGTGGTAACCCTGAAGAGTCTTTTAACGAAGCCCGGCTGATTGCAACCACACTCAGAGCCGGTGCCTTGCCGGCGGCGCTCGAGCAATTGGAAGAGCGAACGGTAGGTCCAACTCTCGGTGCCGACTCGATCGCAAAAGCGAAGATCGCAGGCTACGTGGCCTTTGCACTTATCGCTGCCTTCATGGTGATCTACTACGGGCTTCTTGGCGCGGTCGCGGCTACCGCATTAGGGCTTAACGTACTTTGTTTGATCGCATTGCTTTCAGGCCTCGGCGCGACACTCACTCTGCCAGGTATTGCCGGCATTATTCTAACGATGGGCATGGCGGTTGACTCGAACGTGATCATCTTTGAGCGCATCAAGGAGGAATTCCGTAAGGGAACGGGTCTTAAAATGGCCATCTCTGATGGCTTCCAAAACGCTTACTCTGCGATCATCGATTCGAATGTTATGGGCGCTTGCGTGGCATTGATTCTGTTTTATTACGGAACCGGGCCGGTGCGGGGATTCGCGGTAACATTGGTAACAGGAATTGTTACTTCCATGTTCACGGCCGTATTTCTTTCGCGAATTATCATTGAAGCCATTGGGCCTCGTATCCAGTTGAAGCGGGCATAAAATGAGGAGTAAAGAGCAAATGGGCGTTTCTCAGAAACCACAGCCACAACCGGCGACGAAGCGCGATTTTGGCCGCTTTGATTTCATCGGTATTGGCAAAATTTTGGTTCCATTGTCGATTTTGGCAGTTGTCTTCTCACTGCTTCACATTTTCATGAAAGAATTTAAGTACGGCGTTGATTTCGCCGGCGGCACCGAAGTGCAAGTGAAGTTTAACCAGGCGATTGAGACTTCTAAGCTGCGCACTTTCATGAGTGGAATCGGGTATGAAAACGCCTCTATCCAATCGTTTCAAACTGGTAATGAATATTTGATTCGCATCGACCCGATTAAAGCGGCGACGGAGAAAGAAACGAACCAAGCGCTTAACGAAACGATCGCTAAAATCACGACCGGCCTAGGCGAAGACTTCAAGGACCAAGGCGCATCAATTGAGCGCGTGGACACGGTGGGTCCCCAGATCGGAACTGAACTTAAGCGCAATGGTATTCTTGCGGCCTTTTACTCACTTCTGATGATCTTAATCTATGTCGGCTTAAGATTTGATTATAAATTCGCACCAGGTGCAGTGTTCTGTCTTTTCCACGATTCTATTTTGATCTTAGGGATTTACTCCGTTTTGCGCTGGGAAATGAATGTGCAGACGATGGCGGCCGTTTTGACCATCATCGGTTATTCATTGAACGACACGATCGTAGTCTTCGACCGAATTCGTGAAAACGAAGCGCTTTACCGGGATAAACCCTTCTCATGGGTTTGTAATCGCTCAATGAACGACGTTATCACCAGAACCATCCTGACATCGCTCACGACGTTCGCGTCCGTGATGGTCATGTGGGCGTTTGCGGGTGGCGTGATTAGGGAATTTGCCTTAACAATGGCGATAGGAATTGTGATCGGTTCTTATTCGACGATTTATGTTGCGACGCCCCTCGTGATTCTCTTCGACAAGATTGAGAAGTCCAAGAAACGGGCATAAAGCTTACTCCCATGAGTTCAAGTCAACAGACGCCCTGGAAATCCAGGGTGTCGGCCGTACCCGCACCACCGACCATCATTCCCAATTTAATTTGGCAGATTTTATTTGCGCGCGGTTTCGACTCCGCCGAACGCGTTCAAGGTTGTCTTACGTCCTCTTTAAAAAATTTAAAGCCGCCGACAAGCCTTCTTGGAATGGATATCGCTGTCGAACGTTTGGTGAGGGCTTATAAAAATAAAGAGGCCCTATGTATTTACGCCGACTTCGACCTTGATGGGTCTTCAGGGCTAGCACTTTTGAAAACGGGCCTTGAAAACTTAGGTTTTGAGAAAGTCGTTGGCTATCAGCCGCGCCGCCTTGCTGAAGGCTACGGTGTCCACGTGCCAGCGGTGCGCGAGATTGCTGAGATGGGCATTCGATTGATGATCACGGTCGACGTCGGGATCACTGCCCACGACGCTTTGGAAGAAGCTAAACGCCTCCAGATGGACGTGATCGTAACGGACCATCATTTACCTAAGGAAACGCTTCCGCCCGCTATAACGATAGTTAACCCTAACCAAGGCACTTGCACATCCGGGTTGGGACATCTCGCAGGCGTTGGCGTCGCTTTTTATTTATTCCTAGCGGTTCGGCGGGCTTTGAAAGACCAAAACATTCCCTTTACCGACTTTGACCCGAAAGAGCTTTTAGATTTCTTTGTCATCGGAACTGTGACTGACATGGTGCCACTCGTTGGCGAAAACCGCGTGTTGGTGAAGCATGGGTTAGTTCAACTTTCCCAAACAAAGCGGCCCGGACTTCGCGCTTTGCTTGAACTTTTAGGGCTGGAGGGGCGGCTACTCGATAGCAGTGACGTCGGCATGAAGCTAGCCCCTAAGTTAAATGCGTTGAGCCGCCTTGAATCCGCGATTCGCCCAATTGATATGTTGCTCGAGCCAGACCTCGCAAAGGCCCGCGAACTTGCGCGGGAAGTATTAGCGACCAACGAGCGCCGTGTGGAAACTCAAAAACGCGGTCTTGAGCTCGCGCTCGCGCAATTGAAAAGTGCGAAACCCTCAACCTGCGTATGGGTTTGGTCCAAGGACTTTCATCGGGGAGTAGTAGGACTTATTGCGACCCGGTTGTCGCAAGATCTAGGCGTACCGGCCTTTGTCGGTTCCCTCGGCGAAGATGGTAAAATTGTGGGCTCGGCAAGAGCGCCTAAGGGCGGCACGACGAATTTGGTAAATGCCCTGCAATCCGCGACGAAAAGTTTGGCGCGTTTTGGCGGCCATGCGCGGGCAGCTGGTTTTGAGCTTGAACTAGAAAAAACCGATAGTTTCAAAACTTGTTTAGAGGAGCATTTCGCGAGCCAAGCGGAAGTGGAGCCTGAGCCGATTTGGTATGACGCTGAAGGGTCATTTGAAGAAGTGAACGAGTCACTGATGAAATGGCTCGATCAAGTAGGACCGTTTGGGGTCGGATTTGAATTGCCTGTGTTCCGCCTGCGGGACGTCCATATAAAGAAATTTTCCGTTCTCAAAGGTGGCCATCTGCGGTTCGACTTTTTGCAAAGTTCGGGCTCAAAAACCTGCAGTGGAATTTTCTTTTCTCCCCCACCCTCGGTCCTTGATTGTATTCGGAGCGGGGAAGCAAAAACTCTAGAGGTGTTGGGCCAACTACAATGGAATCACTTTCAGGGTCGTAAATCCCTTCAACTCCAACTGACCGATCTTAGACCATCTAATTAAATTCCCCCTTGAATGCAGCGCGTCCGTGGGCTATAGCAAGATCCTAGCGAGGTGCTTATGCAAACATTACGAAAAAGAATTCAGGCCCAAGCAACAGATCTCCGTGCCAATTTAGACACGGCAATTAAGGAAAAACTCGAACAAGCGCGCACGCGCCTTGAAGGCGATACTGCGTGGAGTGTTGCAACCCGTGTTCTTGAAAAAGTTCGCGCGGTTCGCGAGTCTTTGCAAAAGGCGACTTCTCAAAAGGCGTCTCCTGCGAAGTCAACGGCTGCTAGATCAAAGACTTCAAAGTCTACGACGCGCAAGCCGAAGACCGCTGCTCGCAAGACTGCGACTAAGACCCGAAAAACTAGCATCAAAGCGCCACGACGCGCGCACTAGTTTTTTGGCGGAGAACAAATGAGCCGAAGACGCGCCGTCGTTTTATTATCCGGGGGGCTGGATTCAGCCTTCAATTTATGGCGGGCTCCTCGGGATCTTGACGTGGTCCTTGCCATCACTTTTGATTATGGTCAAAGGGCGGCGAAAAGCGAAATCAAAGCCAGTCGCGCACTCTGTGAACGTCTTTCCATTCCCCACAAGGTCGTCGACCTGCCCTGGTTCAGGGATTTCACACGCACCAGTTTGGTTAATAAAGCGGCCCTGGTTCCCGTTGGCCGCGAAATTGAAATCGATCATTTTGAAACCAGCACTCAGAGCGCCAAAGCAGTTTGGGTTCCGAATCGTAATGGCATATTTTTAAATATCGCTGCTGCTTATGCGGAAGGTTTGGATGCTGCGGTATTGCTCGCGGGATTTAATGCCGAGGAAGCCGCGACCTTTCCTGACAATTCGTTAGCTTTCGTTGAAGCAAGCACTCGCGCGCTCTCGTTTTCCACTGCTAATCATGTTCAAGTTCATAGCTACTGCCTCAACCTGACTAAAACCCAAATCGTGCGCGAAGCGCTCCATTCTGATCTTCCGTTAGATTTGGTTTGGCCCTGCTATTTTTCGGGCGACGAGTGGTGCAGTCAGTGTGAATCTTGCCAGCGCTTTTCGCGCGCGGTTCGTGAAGCTACTTCCGGGTCGCCCGGGCCTGAGGCGAGGCTTTAATGCAAACTCTTTGGATTCCTGAAGAGTTCGCCTACGACGGCTCTCAGCTGCATTCGCTTTTTGCTTACATGAAACATGGTCTGCGGGGCGATTCGTTGGTCGCTTGGCGTGGTTCCTGTAACGTCACTCCAGAGCACATGGTGGACGGTGAAGATTTGCGCGAGAACGCGTTGATCAAAAGCGACGAGATGGTGCATTTTATTTTAGAAAAATTCGATTGCTCATTGCTTGCAGCGGTGAGTCTTCAGCGCTTACTTGCGACTGTTGTGCGCGATAGCATAATTGAGATTGCTGAGGCAAAATCGTCTGCTTTGGAGCTGCGCCGCGACGGCGACGATCTTTTTCTCGACGAGCGAAAATTAAGTATCAGCATTGCGACTGTCAGTCCGGTTTCCGCACTTGTCCATTTCGCCGTGAATGTTACGAACAGTGGAACGCCTGTTCCAACGCTTTCGCTTGAAGATCTTTTGGTGAACCCTGAGATATTCGCCAAATTAGTGATGGAAAAATTTGCGGGCGAAGTTCGAACGATTGTCGAAGCGACCCAAAAAGTTTTTTGGGTAAAATAAAATATTCGCAAGGACTAGAAGCTATTTGCCTGGCACATTCTAGACGTCGTCGTAATTCGAAAGTTCGAAACCGTCGCAGTAATACTGCCACTTACTTTCGCGCCGACATCGGATCTGTTTTGGATGCCCATAACAAAATTCAGGTCCCCCGAGAAGGGGTAACCTAAATCACTGGACAGAAACCTCCCGGTGAAGTCACGATAAATGACCTGCCCCACCCGACGAATAGAAACGGTTATTGGCTGTGACGAAGAAACTCCACTTATCGAGTCGTTCATATCGACATCCAAGGAGGTATCGAGTCCGCTGTCATGCCAGCTTACTAGCCCCGTAGAGATTGTGCCGTCGATCATTTCTGTCAACACGTCCCTCCTTCCAGACGCCACAGATTCAATGCCGAAGAAAAATGCGAGATCCTTGGAGCTAGAATCAACACCTTCCAATTGAAATGAAATTTCAAAATCGGAGTTTTTGATCGATCGCGAGAAAATAACTGCGGTGGGGATTGGACTTTCAATTTTTCGATTAACGATACTGTAGCCAGACAATTCACCAGAAAATGAAATGGTCGCTTTGGCATCCGCATTCACAAGAACCGCGCCACCACCCTCAAAGTCGGCGAACGAGCTTGCGAGGTGACTGGGATTGTTCAAATGCCATTCATTACATGTATCCGGAGCGGATAGCGGATTCGATTGAGAATTCTTGCTTGCGCCCGATGGAGATCCACACCCTACCGAAAAAAGTGTCGCACCAATTAGAATGGATACCTGCCTCATCATTTTCACCTTTTCCCCCAACCTCTTTCGTGACCGTAAACCTACGGATGGGATAATTGGTAGTGTTACCAAATTGAGACAAATTCCTTGTCCCAGCGTTTTGCTTTCCCGATTTGCATTAGAGAAGCAAACGGTGCGCCAAGGTTCTGCTAAATTTATGCAAAGACTCAAGTGTAATCAAGGGGATCAACTTGAGAAAACCTTCTCCTCTGACAATCAAATAAACGTTGTATTTGTGTTGCACATTTTCAGCAGTTGAATTCGCTCATGCCTCGGAATGAGACGACCTCTTGCCGTCATTAGTCTGTAAGTTTCGATCCCAGAATGGGAAAGATTTAGGACTGAATTGCGAAAGATCGTTGATGTGGCGCAAAAAGGTTTTTCGGTAGGTTCAACCGGAAAGATTGGTAACACATTAGAGCGTCGGTCTGATTTGTTACATATGCACCCTGCCCGAACTATTAAATAATATTGACAAGATTTCTTGATCGTCAGTAGGCGCAATTAGTGGCCCATCTCAGTCATCCGTAGCCGGGAACGCGACACTCCTGATTCGCTGTCTAAACAAAGATTAGAAACTAGAGAGGCCCACGTGCGAGCATTAAGGAATTTCGAGCCGACAAACAGTAAATGTCGAAAATTGAAATTTTAAAGTCGTGCTAAAAGATCCTCTAACAAAGGGGAATTACCATGAATCTAAAGCATTTAATCGACGATACTTTGCTGAAGAACACAGAAGCCGCTGCGTTGACTGTTCGCGAGTCGATCACCAATCTTCTGCATCATTTGGCCGAAGTGCAGCGCCGCCGCCTATTTGCACGAGTCGGCTGCAACTCGTTTTTTGATTATTGCGTGAGAGTTTTGCATATGAGCCAAGGTGAAGCTGCGCGAAGAGTGAGTGCCTCAAGAGCCCTAACGGAATTTCCAGAACTCGAAGAAAAAATAGTTTCTGGAACCCTGACGGTTACAGCCATCAGCCAAGCTCAGGTCTTTTTCAAAAGCGAACGAAAAAACTCGAACGCGCTACCAAGTGAGCGAAGACGAGAGATTTTGATGGAGCTAGAAAACCAAACTAGCCGTGCTGCTGAAAAAATCTTGTTGAGCTATAGCTCGCAGCCAGAGTTGGCGGGTAAAGAACGATCTCGTCAAATCACGCCGACTTTGACTGAAGTAAAATGTGTCTTGGATGAATCCGTAATGGCAGACCTGGAAAGGCTCAAAGAAATTTGGTCGAACGCAATGCCAAACGCTTCCACTTCCGATTTGATCAAGCGAATGGCAACGTTTTGTCGCGCAAAACTGGATCCGGACTTGAAGCCAACACATCGCAGCACCTGCGCCGGACTGGAAACTTTGAACTTCTAAGAGTTGGCCGATCGTTCATGCGGCATATGCGAATGCGAGCGCCCTTGAAACTAGAGCCAAGAAGTTTGGGGTGTGCCTCTTATGTCAGAACGATACGGGTATCTTTACTCTACAAACTCCTGGTGTCATAAACACCTTGTAGGACTGGCCAAGGCGTTGGCGCTCGAGCTCTATTTGCTTGGAATTTTGCAAGGGGATTTCGTAATAACCGGAATGTTCGCCAACTGATGCAGTCAATATCGATAGATTTCTGTCGATCAGATGTTTGTTCAATTGAATGGGGAAGATATCTGAAGCCGAATAAAATAAAACGGCATTGGAAACCGAATCAAAAATTCCTGAAGGAAGGAGGCTTTGACATCCCACTAGCCACGGTGAATTTGAATGAGTGTTTTGATGTCGGTGCGGTTTAGCGATATCTTGCATACCTAGGCGCACTAACGTGTGCCGAATTTAAATAGCAACCACTTCGACAAGGCCGGGAATATCGCGCTTTAGTCGCGCTTCGATTCCGTCTTTCAAGGTCATCGTGGCACTAGGGCAGCCCGCGCAAGATCCCTGCAAATGCACAGAAAGCTTGCCGTCTTCATAGGACGAAAAAGTAATATCGCCGCCATCCATTGCGACGGCGGGGCGGACCTCGGTTTCAAGAATGTGTTTAATTTTTGCGATCTCAGGGGTGTCATTTTCTGAAGTCGATGGGACGACTGCTTCAGCAGGCAATAACACCGCCTCGCCGCGGGTGAGATGCTCTTCGATCAAATCTGCTAACGGCTCTGCTAAAACTTCCCACTTCACCCAATCTTGTTTGGTTACAGTTACGAAGTTTGGACCGATGAAAACGCCGGCGGCCCAAGGAAAGCCAAATAGTTTTTTTGCTAAAGGCGATCGCGAAGTTTTGTCAGCGGAGGCAAAGTTCACACTCTCTTCAGCAATGCGGCGGTCCGTAATGACGAACTTCATTGCTTGGGGATTGGGTGTGGTTTCGTAAATGATGGAGCTCACGATTTAAGGGCCTTCCGCTATAAAGTACGTCATCTTATAGCTTAGTTAGGAACAGGCTGCAATGGGCGGTGGCGATGGAGGTAGGCGAGGCCGGCAGAAAGCACCAGAAAGACTGATGAAAGGAGATAAATCGCCTGTTCAAAGCCGAAGTGATCGGCCAGGGCTCCAATTGGTAGACCCATCAAAGGCCCGATACTCACAAAGCACAGGCCAATGACCGAACTGACTCGGCCGCGAAATCCTTCCTCAAGATCTAGCTGAAGGGAAACGGTTAGAGAGGCGAAGGTGAGGTACATGAAAAATCCGGAGAATGCCATGGCAAGACCCGCCGCAAGCGGTGTGGGCATTATCGGCACGAGCATTAGCATCGCTCCAGCTCCGGGTACGCCCAGCAAAAGTGCTCGAATAGGCCTTTTAGGTTTTAGAATTGCGAAGCTAAGTGCTCCAGCCATTGAACCCAGGGCGGGCAGCGTAAAAAGAAATCCGAACTCTTCGGCATTTAGGTTAAATCGAACTTTCATGAATGTGCGGAAGACCACGAGGAGCAGGGGAAAAACAAGTGCGATCGTGAGCATCAACTGAAGTACGCGATAGCGCATTTTCGCGTTTCTCGCGATGTAATAAAAGCCTTCGCGGATAGCGGACCACTGACCACTAAAGGCACCGCCCGCGCGGCGAACGTGATTCAACTTTACGCTACTAAGAATAAAAACCAGCGCCACATAAGTCAGCCCGTCGAATAAAAAAACGGCCGAAGGCCCGTATAAATACATCAATCCGCCTGCGATCGCGGGGCCCATCATTCGGGAAAAGTGAAAGTTGGTAGAGCTTAAGGCCAAGGCCTGCTGGAAATCTTCTCTCGGCACCATCTTAGAAACCAACGCTTGGAAGGCAGGGGAATCAAATGCATTTACTAAGCCTTCTAAAAATCCAAACACAAGCAGATGCCAATACTCGATCTGTGAAAATTCCACCATTGCGGCAAGGCCTAGGGCAATTGCCGCAAGCAAACCCTTCGTCCAAATCATCAAGCGGCGCACGTCGACGCGGTCGACTAGCACTCCACCATGAAGAATTAAAAATAGCCCGGGAAGGGCAGTGGCCACTAATAACCCGCCCAAAGCGGTCGCTGAACCTACCAGGGAGAGAATCAGCCAGGCCCGCGCGAGATCCGCGGCCCAACTCCCTGAAAGAGAGAGGGTTTGCGCAAAGAAAAAACGGCGGAAATAGGAGTGGCGAAATGGTGCCAGTCGGCTTAGTAATAGGTCCTTCATTGCTTTGGGCATTATCGTAGAGATTGTCTTGATTTAGAAGGTCATTCTGACTACGTTTTTGCGGGTTCCAACAGCATAAGCAGACTGAGGCAAATATGACACCAAGAGTTAGAGAGATATTAAGTTGGTATGGCGCTGAAAATCCAGGAGTGCTCACCAACTTAGCGCGACTTATGAATCACGGTCGCCTTCGTGGCACGGGCAAACTTGTTATCCTTCCAGTGGATCAAGGCTTTGAACATGGTCCTGCACGCAGCTTCGCCAAAAACCCCGATGGCTATGATCCTGCCTATCATTTTAATTTAGCGATTGAGTCTGGTTGCAATGCGTACGCGGCACCCCTTGGCTCGCTTGAAGCCTGCGCCCGTGAATACGCCGGCGAGATTCCTTTAATTTTAAAAATTAATAACTCGGATTCGCTTTTTAAAGCGAAGGACAGTCCCATATCAGCTTTGACGGCCTCGGTGGACGACGCTCTTCGTCTCGGATGTTGCGCCATTGGTTTTACGATTTACCCAGGAAGCGGGGATCGCAACCACATGTACGAGCAAATCGCGGAAGCAACGAGAGAAGCAAAACAGGCCGGATTGGCGGTTGTTATCTGGGCCTACCCACGGGGGTCACAACTTTCTAAAGAGGGTGAAACCGCAATCGACGTCGTCGCGTATGCGGCGCAAATCTCCGCGCAACTCGGCGCGAATATTATAAAAGTAAAGCCACCGTCGTCGCATATCGAACAAAGTGACGCGAAGAAAGTTTACGACGCTCACGGCATTAAGGTTGAAAAAATGAGTGACCGCATTCGTCATATCGTTGAAGCCTCCTTTAATGGTCGCCGGATTGTTATTTTCTCGGGCGGCGATGCGAAGGGAACGCAGGAGCTTTTGGATGAAGTGCGAGAAATCGCGCTGGGTGGCGGCTTTGGCAGCATCATGGGCCGCAACGCCTTTCAACGGCCAAAGGACGAAGCCATTCAACTCTTAAGACAAGTCATGGACATCTTCGCAGGAGAAGGAAAGCAGTAGTGACTGAGCCAATCGACGAAAATATTCTGCGCGCTGAAAAGCGCCGCAAGCTGAATGATTTAAGAAACCTTGGGCTCGATCCCTTTCCGCACGAGTTCAATCGAACGCATACGGTTAATATGGTTGTGAAGGCGCACGAGAACTTACAGACGGGGGAATCAAAACCTGACTCTCAAGTCGTAATGGCAGGTCGGCTGATGACCGTAAGAACTATGGGAAAAGCCAGCTTCTTTAATTTCCAGGATCAAAGTGGTGCATTTCAGGGCTACGTTCGCATCGAAGAATTAAGTGAATCCGACCGCAAATTCTTTGATCTCGTCGACATTGGTGACTTCGTTGGAGTCAGCGGCTTTATTTTCAAAACTAAAAAAGGCGAGCTTTCGGTTCACTGCAAAACATTTCAGATTCTCTGTAAGACACTTGAGCCCTTGCCCGAAAAATATCATGGCCTGGCGAACATTGAACTGAAGTACCGCCAGCGCCACCTCGATCTCATAATGAATGAGGAGTCGCGAAAAGTTTTTGAAACCCGTTCACTTATTATTCGGGAAGTTCGGCGGTTTTTGGATGATCGTGGCTTCCTCGAAGTCGAGACGCCAGTACTTCAGCCGCTTTACGGCGGCGCCGCAGCCCATCCATTCACGACCCATCATCGGGCACTGGATATGAAGCTTTACTTAAAAGTTTCACCGGAGCTCTATCTAAAGCGTTTAGTTGTTGGCGGCTTTGAAAAGGTTTACGAGATCGGCAAGAACTTCCGCAATGAAGGTATCGACCGTTCGCACAATCCTGAATTTACGATGCTTGAATGGTATGAGTCCTACACGGACTATAATTATCAAATGAAACAGTTTGAGGATTTGGTCTCTCACGTGTGCAAAATAGTCCATGGCAAGACGGTGGTGCCCTTTCAGGGCAAAGAGCTCGACTTCACGACTCCTTGGCGCCGATTGAGCGTCTACGAGGGAATAAAAGAGTACGGTGGGTTTGACGTTAGCGAAATGTCTGCAGACCAGCTGTTTAAAAAAGTAAAAGAGCTCGGTTCGGATCTTGAAGAAGTTATCTCTCATGGCGAACTTGTGATGGAAGCGTTTGAGCTTACGGTTGAGAAAAACATTTGGAATCCCACATTTATTGTCGATTTCCCGGTAGAGATTTCGCCTCTCACGAAAAAGCATCGGACTCGCAAAGGGCTAGTAGAGCGTTTTGAACCCATCGTGGCCGGCATGGAGCTTGGGAATGCCTATACCGAGTTAAATGATCCTGAAGATCAGCGTAATCGCCTAGAGGAGCAAGAAGCTAAGCGCGCCGATAACGAAGAAGCCCATCCGATGGACGAAGACTTCGTCCATGCGATTGAGGTTGGTATGCCGCCGACAGGTGGCGTGGGAATCGGAATCGACCGCTTGGTGATTTTTTTGACTGATGCACCAAGTATTCGTGACATCATTTTCTTTCCGACAATGAAACCATTGGCGAAGGGATAACAGATGGCCTGGAGTCCCGTCTCTACAAGAGCCAGACTCAGCATTTGGTTCTACTTAATTTACGTAAAGCTTTTAGTGATTGTGGTTGCGGCCGTTGGTTGTCAGCAAGCACCGACAAAAATTAACCAGACAGCTTCAGTTGACCAAAACATTTTATTAAAAAACGTTAGTGGAGAGTTAAAGGTTGAGGCCAACACAATTCTTGTTGATGCGAGGCCGGCATTTGAATTCTCGGTGGCTCACGCACCCGGCGCGGTGAATTTACTTTGGGAAGATTTCGCAACACCCAATACGCCTACTCCTGGGAAAGTCCCAAAGGACATTTCACCGATTGCTCATCGCTTGGCTCTTCATGGCATTTATCCTGGCGCTGCCATTCTCGTGATGGGTAATGGCAAAGCGGGAAAGGGAGAAGAAGGCCGAGTGGCGTGGTCCCTCGTAAATTTGGGAGTTCGCGACGTGCAGATCGCAAGTATTGATCAATTCCGCGTCGGCATGACGAATGCGGAACCAAAACAAAGAGAAAATGTAGCGCCTTGGACGCCGAATCGCGCGATTCAAATGGAAGCTGATCTTAAAGAGGTTTTGTCGATCGCGACCGCGAAGCTCGCCGAAGGGCAACGGCCGGGAGCATACCTTCTCGATGTGCGCTCTAGAAAAGAGTATTTTTTAAAAGCCGGTGTAGGATTAGGTTACGTTTTTCCCGATTTAAGAGCTCTACATATTCCTTGGGATCAATTTTATAACGATATGGGCCGGCCAAACCCGGAAATCAAAGGCCAATTGCATGGTCTTGGCTGGCAGGCACGTGACCGCATTATCGTGGTCAGCAATAAGGGAGTGCGATCAGGTGCAGCGGCCTTTGCTCTGATGAGCATGGGATTTACCAACGTGGCCAATTACACTGGCGGTTTTATGGAACTGCTTGATGGTAAAAAAGGGCCAAAAGAACGGCCTCCGGGCAAGTAGTCGGTTGTGCTTCGGCGGTGGGCTTAGATCGCGATATCCGCTTCTTTCATTCTAAACAGGATTTCATACATTGCGCGCATTAACTCTGGATCGTAGCGACTAGCGAGTTTCTCATTCATTAAATTCAAGGCATCAGACGGCATCAATGGCTGATTATAGGAGCGCTTAGTTGTGAGTGCATCGTAGGTGTCGGTGATCGCCACGATCCGCGCCATGGGATGAATTTCAGGACCAGAAAGTTGTTGGGGATAGCCGTTACCAAGGAAGCTTTCATGGTGTTCAAAGCAACAAGCTTTGATGGCCTCTGAAACCTGATAGTTATTTAAAATCACTAAACCAAACTGGGGATGCTTCTGCATCTGAGCCCACTCGACTTCATCAAGTGGGCCGGCTTTGCAAATGATGTCGACGCTAACATGACGTTTTCCCACATCGTGAAAAAGAGCACCTTGTCCCATCTCTTGAAGTTCCGCGCCAGCATAACCAGCGATTTTACCCAGACCCAGGCTATAGATGCCGACATCGAGAGAGTGATTGTAGGTGTAAAAATCATGGCTCGAAAGACCAATAAGGTGCGCCATGGCGTCGGGATCTTGATCCATGAAAGTCACGAAGTTCGTGATCACTTCTCGCGACTCATGAAGAGCGCGTCCGACATCGGGGCTCTCAAAAAGTTCCTCCACCAGGCCAAGCGAGCTCTCACGTAAGATCAATGCTTTGTCGCGCGTTGGGAGTTGATCGCTGACCATGCGGGCTTGCACGTAGCTTTTATAGTTGTCGCGTTCGCTCGTATAAATGAAAAACGCGTCCGGGGCCCGGCGTTCGAAGCTTTGGATTTTTTCGGCCGTCAAGCGATCGCCGGCCCTCAAGTAATGAATATACTTTTCCCCAATATGGACGAAAATATCAAAAGGCACCGCTGCCGATGGGTGTATCGAGGTGAGACGAATTTTAGAGTATTTATCGTCAGTCATATCTCTATAGTCTGCCATGGATTTATTGACTGTGGAAATGCAGATGAATAACCTCGTCCACTATGCCCACCGCTTTACCAATGCCGCATGACACGCCCGTACAATTCATTAAGGGAGTTGGCCCAAAGTTGGGCGATGTTCTTAAAAAGCGCGGGATTGAGACGGTGGTGGATCTCCTGGAATGGTACCCCAGGGCCTATGAAGACCGACGCGCCGTACGTACAATTTCTGATCTCGGGGCTGACCAGGTTGTATCGATCAAAGCCCAGGTGCTCAACGTTCGCTCGATGCCGCTAGGAAAAACCCATCGCAAAATTTATGAAGTTCTCGTTCGCGACGGCAGCGGGAAAATTGCCTGTAAATATTTTCGCGTGCCTTACAAGGGCTATTTTGAGCGTTTTCAACCCCTGCAGGATGTGAGGGTCGTTGGCAAAGTGATCGACTACCGCGGTCGGTTAGAGTTCCATCATCCCGACATTTTCCCCATTGGTGAAGATGAAACCGCAGAGGATCAGCTAGTCCCGATTTACACGGAGACCGACGGGCTTTCGCCGCAGAAACTTCGCCGCATTATCGGCTCGGTTTTAGAGGGCACCGGAGTTCCAGACCGAATTCCGGGCTGGGTTAAAGAGAAGTATCAGCTCACTTCTCGAGCGGATGCTCTCAAGCAGATTCATCAACCGTCACCTCAGGCGGCGGAAGCGTTTCTAAATTTTAGAGCGCCTGCACAGCGGCGGATTATTTTTGAAGAATTTTTCTGGCTCGAACTTTACTTAGCGTCCCGCCGATCAGGAATTGAGCGAGAGCCTGCCCGCCCCATGGTCGGAACGGGCAAAAAAGTAGAAGAGCTCGTGCAGAGCTTAGAATTCAAACTCACCGCCGCACAGCTTAGATCTTATAAGGAAATTATTGGCGACCTTGGCAAACAGCACCCTATGCACCGGTTAATTCAGGGAGATGTGGGAAGCGGAAAAACTTTGGTGGCACTAATGGCCGCGGTGTACGGTGCTGAAGCGGGATTTCAAACGGCGTTAATGGTCCCCACCGAAATCTTAGCCGAGCAACACTATTTAACGTCGCGTCGCCGCCTTGAACCGTTAGGGATGAGAGTGGCACTCTTAACGGGAAGCAAAAAAAATTCCGAACGCGAAGAAATTTTGCGCGCGCTAAAAGCCGGAGAAATTGATCTTTGCATCGGCACTCATGCTTTGATTCAGCCGGATGTCGACTTTAGGGACCTAGGCCTTGCAATCATTGATGAGCAACATAGATTCGGCGTCGAACAGCGCCAAATTTTAAGGGCAAAGGGATTGTCCCCTCACTTTTTAGTTATGACGGCAACGCCGATCCCGCGGACTTTAGCGATGACTGTTTATGGCGATCTCGATGTTTCAGTTATTGACGAACTACCGCCTGGGCGACAGCCGATTGTGACTCGTAAAGCATTTGAAACCAAGCGACCGCAGGTTTTGGGTTTTATTCGTGAGCATTTAAAAAAGGGCCGCCAAGCCTATGTCGTTTATCCCTTGGTAGAAGAGAGCGAAAAAATCGATCTCAAAAATGCAATTGATGAATTCGAAAAATTCAAAGTGGATTTTCCTGAGTTTAAAATAGGCCTCTTACACGGCCGTATGAAATCCGCGGAGAAAGACGCTGTGATGAATAGCTTTCGTCGCAACGAAATCCAGATTTTAGTTTCTACCACGGTGATCGAAGTGGGCGTCGACGTGGCAAATGCAAACGTGATGATGATCGAACATAGCGAGCGCTTTGGGTTGTCCCAGCTTCACCAACTTCGCGGCCGCGTTGGCCGGGGAGAGCACAAAAGCTACTGCATTCTGATGCTTGGCTATGCGTTGTCGGATGAAGCCCGCGCTCGCGCGGAAATCATGGAAAGCACCAACGACGGATTCAAAATAGCCGAAGCCGACCTTGAATTGCGCGGACCCGGTGAATTTATGGGAACTCGACAATCGGGTTTGCCGGGATTTAAAATGGCCAACTTGGTTCGCGACGTCGTAGTCCTGCAGGACGCTCGCGCCGCGGCCTTTGAACTCATCCGCCGCGATCCGGACCTAAAAGAGCCAAGCCACGGCTACATCAAGCAAGAACTGACAAAAGCGAAAGAGCACGTCGTTGGATAACAATTTCTAATCGACGCCCTAAATTCCAACGTCTTGTTTTGGAAGAAAGGACATGAAATGCCCGCAAGAAATGGTTATTTGAACTTCGTCTTGTCAGGTTCAGCGCAAAAATCTATTTGTACAAAATGCGAAGTTCTTTAGTTCTTCTGTTTACAATATTCGTGAGTCTTCAAGCTGAAGCTTCGAGGCTTTGCGAGCATCACCTTACGGCGACTTCCGGCGCTAAAGATTTGACCACTGAAGAAATTCAGGACCGTAAATTGGAAAAGCAGTGGCACGCAACGGGCCTCTCATTAGAGGGCGTCTTGACGAAAATGGATATCCTCTCAGATGAAATGTGTAAAGGAAGTGTGAGCGGAGCACTTGATTGCATAGCGATGCTAAACGCGCTCGCACGTACTGGGCGTCCACCGTTCGCGCTAATTCCGCAAAATTCTCTAAAACACTTTAAGGAGGAAGTCCTCTCGGTCGAGCGCCACTTTGGACCTTTGGCGCTCGTTCGTATTAAGTCCGCTTTCAAATGGAACCCGCGACTTGGGATGAAAGACTTGGTTGATTGGATCAATCAGCGCACTCTTCTTGTCGAAGCTGAAATTGAAAAAATCTATCAGAATCCCAAGCTCGACTATTACGAAATCGCCTTTTTTCTCGATTCCCTTGTGATAACGCCCGAGCGTGAAGCCTCTCAGGTGGCGGCAGCCATAAATGCCGTTTTGTATCGTTCGGATTCTCATAGTCGAATCCAATCCGAGGGTGCGCTTCTAGACCAGGATTCTGATGCCGGGAATCAGTCATGGGCCGGACTCGGGGTGGGACTCAGGCGGGTAAAAAAGGAATATGAAATTACTTATGTCTTACCGAAGAGCCCCGCCGCCCGTGCTGGAGTTCGGGCCGGCGATATTCTTCTAAAGATCAGTGGAAAAGTCGGCGCATCGATCGAATGGAGTGAACTCCGCAGGAGTATCGAAGGACCTGTAGGTTCGACTGTAGACCTTGAACTGCGCCGGGGCGAGGAACTCCTTAAGATTCGAGCGACCCGCGATAAAGTCCATGTGGAAAATGTCGAAGGGAACGTCGTCACGTCGTCCGACGGCCAGAAGATAGGGCATATTAATATTCGGACTTTCTTAAATGAACACACCTGTAGCGAAGTGAAGCAGCAAATGCAGCGGCTAGAATCTAAGGGTGTGAGTGGTTTTGTGCTCGACGTGCGCCAAAATGCGGGCGGCATGATGGTCGAAGCGCAATGTATTGCAGGTTTATTCTTGGGTAAGATTCTTGTCGCGCGGCAAAGAGATTTGCAGTCAGGAAAAACGACGCCAATTCGGGCGACGCATCGGAAAATTACGGATTTGCCTGTTGTCGTACTTATCGATGCCCTGTCCGCTAGCGCCTCTGAACTACTGGCAGGGGCCATTCGCGACCACCACCGCGGGTGGACCATGGGCGAGCGAAGTATGGGCAAGGGCTCCGTTCAAGAGGGAAGCCTTTTCGACATCAGTCCTCCGGAGAAGGAAAAAGTGGTGATCTATCGAACCACCGCTAGATTCGAGCAGCCTTCAGGAAGCAGCAATCAACTTTACGGAATAGTGCCGCAGTTCCCAGTCGTTGCTGTGCCTAATGAGCCTGATCAAGAAGTCCCGCGCGAGGCCGAAATGTCGCCGAATTCTCCATCGCGCTCGCGGAAAATGTGGCACGAAGCTCGCCCTAATGAGGTTCACCGCTTAAAACTCTGCCTTGAACGTTCAGGCCGAGCTGACAAGGAATACGTTCTTTTAAGAAGTCTCGGCAAAGCCGCGGATTATCGCGTGTTAAAGGCGATGGATCTCCTTCACTGCCAGAATGACCAGTTGAGTGCGGAGCCCTGATCGATTATATAGAGTGCCAGTGGGGCGCTCGAGCTTGGTTTACATAAAGACGTGCGTGAAAAAAATGCACTTCGTACCGTGTAGAAACTCCGTTTGATAAGTCGTGTCATGAGTGGTATAAAATTAAGCACTTCTGCTCTTAAATTCGAGCAACGAATAATGTCATAGCCGGTTTGGTTGGGAGGTTATCGACATGGTGGCTTTTAATGTCGGAGATAATGCCGTTTACCCGGGATACGGGGTCGGTCAAATTACGTCGATTGAATCCAAGGAAATTTCCGGGACTCGTCTGACTTTCTATTCACTCAAGATTCTTGATACTGGCATGAAGATCATGGTGCCAAAGCACAACGCTGAGGCCGTGGGACTTCGCCCGATCATTTCTCGCGAAGAGGCCACAAAGGTTATTGATATTCTTAAAGAAAAAGAAATTCGGGTCGATAATCAAACCTGGAACCGCCGCTATCGCGAATACATGGAAAAGATTAAAACCGGTTCGGTTTATGAGATCGCGGAAGTTTTACGCGACCTTTTTCTACTTAAAGTCGACAAAGAGTTGAGCTTCGGAGAGCGCAAGATGCTCGACACAGCTCGAAGCCTTCTCTTGAAGGAACTTTCTCTTGCAACCGGAGCTGAAGAGCTTAAGTCCCAAGACGAAGTCGCCGCCATCTTCGGAATCTAGCTGGCAGGCACCTCTCAACAATTAGCGACTCACCGCCCAATCTCGAGACTGAGATTGGGTTTTCGGGCAGAGTATTGAGCTTCCTTATGCTCTATATTCCGAGGTGAAACATGGCCGATACGAAACGTCCCGTTCGAGTGAGATTCGCTCCGAGCCCAACAGGATATTTGCATGTTGGGGGCGCACGAACAGCCCTATTCAATTATCTTTTCGCTAAAAATATGGGTGGCCACTTTATTCTTCGCGTTGAAGACACCGACGAGGCGCGATCGACTGACGAATCTCTTCGTATGCAGCTCGGGGATTTGAAATGGCTTGGTCTCGATTGGGATGAGGGGCCGGACCCGGTGACCCTAAAAGACATGGGACCCCACGGTCCTTACCGGCAGAGTCAGCGCAAAGACATTTACAAAGAGATTGCAGAAAAAATTCTAAATGACGGCAAGGCTTATTACTGCTTCATGACCGAAGAGGAAATCGAAGAGCAGCGCAAAGTCGCTATGGCTGCGGGTCGGCCGCCCCAAGTGAATTCTCCATTCAAAAACTGGACGAGGGCTCAAGCCGAGGAAAGATTGGCAAAAGGCGATACGGCGGTCATACGCTTCAAGGTCGAGGGCGAGAGGAGCGAGTACCTTTTGAATGACCTCGTGCGCGGTGAAGTTCGATTTCCATCGGATATGGTCGGCGATTTTGTGATGATTCGGTCTTCAGGGATGCCAGTATACAATTTCTGCTGCGTTATTGATGATCACATGATGAAGATCACGCATGTTTTGCGGGGTGAGGATCATTTGAGCAACACTCTACGCCAAATGATGATTTACCAAGCGATGGGTTGGGATTTGCCAGAGTTCGGGCATATGTCGACGATCCTTGGTCAAGATAAACAGAAATTATCTAAGCGTCATGGCGCGGCCAGCTGCTTTGAATACAACACGAATGGTTATTTGCCTGAAGCAATGCTTAATTTTATAGCCCTTCTCGGTTGGAGTTCGCCGAAGGCCCAAGAGATTCTCTCCATGCCAGAGATGGTCGAGCAGTTCACGACTGATCGTTTAAATGCGGCTGCAGCGGTGTTCGATAACACAAAACTTCTTTGGGTAAACGCGACGCATTTGCGAGCGCTCCCGCACGAAGAACTTTGGCAAAGGGTAGAACCGTTTTTAAATGAAGCGGGACTAACTTTACCTAAGGACCAAGAGTGGCGAAGCCAAGCGCTTGGAGTGTTTAAGACGAACATGGAAACACTCAAAGACGCTGTTGAATTATTTCGGCCCCTCTCGCTTGAGCCCGTCGAACTGGCGCCTGAAGGGCGCGAGGCAATGTCCTGGGAGCCGTCGGCAAAAGTCGTTCGTCGGTGGCGGGAACTCGTGGCGGCCCGTAGCCAACCTTATATGGATGAAGACGAGTTCAACAAACTCCAGGAGCAGATAAAAGTGGAATGCGATGTGAAGGGGAAAAATCTTTTTCAGCCCATTCGCGTGGCTGTTATCGGGAAGCCACAAGGAGCTGAACTTAAGGTTTTAATTCCGCTTCTGCATAAAGACATTTTAGTGAAGCGGGCAGATGAGCTGCTCGCCTTGGTTTAAGGGAAAAAGCAAATGGCCATTCAGATCTACAATTCACTGTCGCATAAAAAAGAAGAATTTAAGCCCGTTCACCCCGGGGAAGTGCGAATGTATGTTTGCGGTCCCACAGTTTACGATTTCCTTCACGTCGGAAATTTTCGCGGGGCCATTTTTTTTAACTTGGTTCGCAACTGGTTCGAGAAACAGGGTTATAGGGTCACTTACGTTTATAACTATACCGATGTGGACGACAAAATTATCAATCGTGCTAAGGCCGAGAACGTCGATTCACTTGAGATTTCTGAAAAGTACATCAAGGAATTTGAAGCCGACTATGCGAATTTAAAGTTAAGGCCACAGACGAAAAACCCCAAGGTGACCGAGTTCATGGGGCCCATCGTTGAGTTTATTCAAGATCTTATCGATCAGAAAAAAGCCTATGTGGTAAATGGGGATGTGTATTACGACGTCCACTCTTTTGCCGAATACGGCAAACTCAGTCATAAAAAATTAGAGGACCTTGAGTCCGGCTATAGGATTGAAGTCGACGATCGCAAAAAACATCCTGCTGACTTTGCTTTGTGGAAAACGGCGAAGCCCGGTGAGCCTAAGTGGCCATCGCCGTGGTCGGAAGGCAGGCCTGGATGGCATATCGAGTGCTCGGCGATGAGCCGGGCCCTTCTTGGCGACACGATTGATATTCATGGCGGTGGAATTGATTTAATTTTCCCGCATCATGAAAATGAAGTTGCCCAGTCGGAAGGCGCCACAGGAAAGCCTTTCGTCAATTATTGGATGCACAACAACATGCTCAACTTCGGTAATCAGAAAATGTCGAAGTCGCTTGGCAATGTGCGTACGGGGCGCTCGTTCATTGAGGAATATAACGGCGAAATTCTTAAATATATGATGCTCGTTGTTCACTACCGATCAACCACGGATTTTTCCGTGGACGCCGTTGAGAATGCGGTTAGCCAGCTGGCGCGGTTTTACTCAGCCCTTTGCTTGGCGGACAAACTGATTAAAGAGACATTGGCACTTGTTCCGGTGCCGGAAAAGTTCCAAGACGCGATCGATGTGGCTAGCAAAGGAATTGAAGAGGCGCTTAACGACGATTTCAACACGCCTGAAGTTATGGCGCGGTTTTTTGAGGTCATGCGCTTGTTCAATAATATGTGCCGGACCCCTGGGAAGGCTAAGCCTGAACAAAAGGCGATGGCCGAAGTTTATTTTCACTGGCTGCGCGACAAAGCCCAAGTCATGGCTCTTTTTCAAGAGCCGCCCGCCGAATATTTGCGCAAGCTCGATGATATGTTGTTAAGGAAGTCTGGAGTTTCGCGAAGTGAAGTTGATCAGATCGTTAGTCAACGGATGCAAGCGCGAACCGATAAGAATTTTGCATTGGCCGATGAATTGAGAGCGAAACTGACTGCGATGGGGATCGCCGTACTTGATTCTCAAGCCGGAACTGAGTGGGAAGTTCATAAGTGAGTCGAAAGTTTGAGATCGTTAGCTCATTTAAGCCCGCGGGAGATCAGCCAACGGCTATTCATGATCTTATGGACAACTTTGAGCGCGGTCTGAAGCACCAGGTTCTGCTCGGTGTCACGGGCTCGGGCAAAACTTTTACGATGGCAAACATCATCGAGAAGTTAAATAAACCTGCATTGGTGCTAGCTCCAAATAAAACCTTGGCGGCCCAGCTGTTTGCCGAATTCAAAGACATCTTCCCCAAGAACGCGGTCGAATATTTTGTCAGTTACTACGATTACTATCAGCCTGAGGCGTACATTCCGAGCTCTGATACTTACATCGAAAAAGATTCGGCGATAAATGAGCAGATTGATCGTATGCGCCACTCAGCGACACGGTCCTTGTTTGATCGCCGCGATGTTTTGATTGTATCGAGCGTGTCATGCATTTACGGCCTTGGAAGTCCTGAAGCTTATGAAGGCATGATGATCCATTTGACGGCGAACGAAGAGCTTCGCCGGGATCACCTGTTGAGAGAGCTTGTCCGTATTCAGTACAATCGTAACGACGTTGATTTTAGCCGCGGTACCTTTAGGGTTCGCGGTGATACAGTTGAGATTTTTCCACCTTACGAAGAGGATCGCGCGATTCGCGTGGAATTTTTTGGCGACTTCATTGATCGCATGTCGTGGGTGGATCCCTTGCGTGGAGAAGTCTTAGCCACTATTGATACAATCGCAGTCTATCCGGGCAGCCATTACGTGAGTTCGGACGATAAGAACAAATTGGCGATTGAAACAATTCGAGATGAACTCCGCGATAGGTTGAACTTTTTTGGCCAGGAAATGCGACTCGTTGAGAAGGAGCGTCTTGAGCAAAGAACGCTTTATGATTTGGAAATGATCTCAGAGATTGGAACCTGTCCTGGCGTAGAGAACTACTCGCGCCACTTCACGGGTCGAACTCCGGGAGATCCACCGCCGACGTTGTTAGAATATTTCCCAAAGGAGTTTTTGACCTTTATCGACGAGAGTCATGTGACTGTACCCCAAATCGGTGGCATGTACCGTGGTGACCGAGCAAGAAAGATGAATCTGGTCGAGCATGGATTTCGCTTGCCGTCGGCTCTCGACAATCGGCCGCTGAACTTTCAGGAATTTGAACGGCTGATTGATAAAACAGTTTATGTGTCGGCGACCCCCGGTCCTTATGAGCTCGGTAAAAGTGAAGGCGTGATCGTCGAGCAAATTATTCGTCCGACGGGATTAATAGATCCGGAGATTGAGGTCCGCTCTGCTAAACGCCAAGTGGATGACTTGCTCGAAGAAATTCGGATTCGCACTAAAGTTAAAGAGCGCGTGTTAATCACGACTTTAACCAAGCGCACAGCCGAAGATTTGGCTGAGTACTACGAGAGTTTGGGCATCAAAGTGAAGTATCTCCACAGTGATATTCAAACAATGGAGCGAACGGAAATAATCCGTGATTTAAGGCTAGGAATATTTGACGTCCTGATCGGTATTAACCTGCTTCGCGAGGGGCTCGATATTCCGGAAGTGAGCTTAGTAGCAATCACTGATGCAGACAAAGAGGGGTTTTTGAGGTCTGAGCGATCATTAATCCAAACCATTGGTCGCGCAGCTCGAAACGTGAATGGAAAAGTGATTTTGTACGGGGAGACAATCACTCAGTCGATGAAAAAGGCGATTGATGAGACCAATCGCCGGCGAACAATTCAGAGCGAGCACAACACCGCTCATGGGATTGTGCCTGCGACTATCCAAAAGCGTGTGCGTGATTCATTAGCATCGATTTATGGTTTTGATATTGAAGGTGCCACCGAATCTGAGGCTGGCTCGCGACGTGGCCGAGCGAAGCAAGCTTCACTAGCGAATACTCGCTCGGAGGGTGTGCATGGGCTTGTTTCCATTCCTGGAGGGCAGGCACCGGCGCACGTTCGGTCCAGATTTGAAGCTTACCAGGCTAATCCTAAACAGTTGCGTAAAGACATCGAATCCTCACGTAAGAAAATGCGGAAGGCGTCTGAAAACTTAGACTTTGAAGAGGCGGCAAAAATCCGCGACGAAGTGCGCCGACTGGAAGTTATGGAGCTTGGGATCTTAAGCGAAGGTGAAGTCGGCGAAGTTCAGGCTAAAGTCTTGACGGGTGATGTAGAGTAAGCTCAATTGTTTTTTTCGGAGGGGGGATTGAAATGAAAAGTTTAATTTTTGGTTTTGCATTAAGTCTGTTGGGAATCGGTGCATATGCTGATGATCTGGTACAAGCCGCAGCAGCGGCTCCGCTTTCGACGATAACTTACGAGAGAGGCAGCGCCATAGAGAGTGGATTTTGTGACGGAGCTGTCGCTTATTCCTGCATTGATCAAATCAAGTACCGCGCTCAGAATCGGGCCGCAGAAGACGCCCGCTGGCGCTGCGAAATACGCCAAGGCCAAACGGACCGCATGTATCCCTCTTGCGACCATTTCTGTAACCCTAATTATTTGCCACCTGAGTCACGGGGCACTTACGTTACCTGCAATTCGAACTGCAGCGTACGTTGCGAGATTCCGTAGGGAGTTTGCGGTAGTGGCCGTAATATTTTGATCCTAGATGGGGCTGGTTTGCATTCCTCCCCCTACCCTGTGCTCCGATATCCCTTTGCGCTAAATTCCCTGGCGACTATCATCAGCCTAGCTTGTTGCCGGGAATAGCCTTGGCCCTCAAGCTGGTTGATCTCGACGTAGTCCTTTAAATTTAAAAACGCTTTGAAGCTCTCAACGATTCTTGTGAATGGCCGGTAATCCCAAAAGCGGTCCTGCGCCGAATATTTTAGTTTGTTCCAGCGGCTCGCACCGGTGACAGCCATCGCAATGGCCGCCGTAATAGCGCGGATGAATGCCTTGTATGCGTAACGGTTGCTCAATTTTAAATGAATGTGCAAATGGTTGCCGGCATTACCTACAGAAATAAGTTTCACTCCGTATTTATGCGAGAACTTCTCAAGAATCGACGTAATGCGCGACTCATTATTTGACCGTTTGAATGACCAATCTTTCACAGCTTTCGTCGATCTTAAAACCAGGTGCATTGTCGTTCGCGTGGATAGAGGGCGTGGACCAGCACGGCCCTTTCGCTTTTTCATCAGGCTGCTGCCAAAAGCTGATTTATGCTTTTTTAAAAGTTCGAGTTGTGGATTTTTTCGCCTGTTCATGTGTACGAAGGTATATAAGAAGCGACCTCGGCGGTCAATAATTAAGGTTACCAGTCGTGATTTTTTCGTTGCCTCCCCGACGCTGTGGATTCATGCGTTAGCGCATCACTACTACGGCGGGGTGCAGTTTCTAAAAGCAGCTGATCGCGGTTGCGCTACGTCTGTCCTTCCATGAGAGGCTCTTCTCCCGGCCTTCCTGGCCGGGAGACCACCATAGCTTGGAGCGATTTAAATCATTTGGAATAGGAGAAGGAGGAATGGAGCTGGCATGGCAGGACTGGACTGCGGTATAACCTTTAAATATATGGCCGACGATTCGCTACCGAATACCGTGCATGTTCCACAGGGTGATAAGCGCGAGACGCTGAAGGGTCTTATTGCGCAGTTTCCGCAGGCGCCTGGCGTTTATATCATGAAGAACAGTAAGGCGAAGACGATCTACGTCGGGAAGGCAAAGAGTCTTCGGGCGCGTGTGCGGTCGTACTTTCATGAGAGTGCGGATCATTCGACGAAGACGCGCTTTCTGGTGAGTCACATCGATACCATTGAGTACATGTTGACTACTACCGAGGTTGAAGCGTTTTTACTTGAGGCGTCGCTAATTAAGAAATTTCGGCCGCGTTACAACATTAGACTTAAAGACGATAAATCGTATCCGTATATAAAGGCAGCAATTAAAGATAATTTCCCGCGGTTTTATCTTTCTCGGCGTGTGCAAAATGATGGGTCACTTTATTTTGGCCCTTACACCAGTGGCCTTGCGGTGAGGGAGACGATCCGATTTCTCAACCGAACTTTTCATATTCGCGATTGCTCGGATGCGTTTATGAATGCGCGAAAACGCCCCTGTATGACTCATCAGATCGGGCGGTGTAGTGCTCCTTGCGTCGATCTCATCGGCCGGGAAGATTATGCGGTCGATATGGAAGCTGCTCTTGAATTCTTAAAAGGTGAAGATGCAAGCGTGGTTAAGGATTTGCACAAACGCATGAAGGCGGCGGCGAAAGAAGAGCGGTTCGAAGCAGCGGCAAAAATTCGCGATAGTCTTCAGGCGGTTGAAAAAATCTGGGAAAAACAAGCTGTCGTGAACGCCGCAAAGCAAATCGACCAAGACGTGATTGGGTTTGTCGGCGACGAGCGTGGGACACTCATTGAAATTCTCAATGTTCGCCATGGGCGAATGATTGGGCACCAGTCGCATTTCTTGAATCGACTTGATCCGCAGTCGCCTGGTGAAGACATTCGTGATTGGTTTACTTCCTTCCTAAACCAGTACTACGCTGACAACTTTATTCCTGAAGAAGTCATTATTGCAGTCGATCTCGGCGGCGACATTACTAAGCTATTTCAGGCGGTGTTAAAAGAACGCGGGCGTGAGAGCCGGTTAATACCAGCCCTTGGCGAAGAGGGTAAGCGTCTTATGGATATGGCGATGAGCAATGCGCAAAGCCGCTTTAAGGATTTCGTGACGGAAAAAGAAGGTCGAGAGAATGGCCTAAAAGAAATCCAAGAGAAGTTCAATCTGCCTGAGCTGCCGAGACGAATTGAGTGTTTTGATATTTCTAACTTTCAGGGTTCACAAAACGTGGCTTCCCAGGTTGTGTTTGAAGATGGAGTTCCTAAGAAAGAAGACTACCGCCTATATAAAATCAAAACCGTCGAAGGCAGTAATGACTTTGCCGCGATGAAGGAAGTGTTAGGTCGACGATTTAAGCACACAGAATACGATGATCCTCAGCTGGTGGTGGTTGACGGTGGCAAAGGTCAGTTGAAGATGGCGATGACAGCACTGGCCGAGCTCGGCCGAACGGATGTGCCTGTTGTTGGTCTTGCTAAGGCCAGGACTCAAGGAACTTTTCAGGATCAAGAAGTCGGTGCGACTCAAGAGCGCTTCTTCATGCCGGGGCGGCAAAACTTTATTACCTTTCATACCAATTCAAAAGCATTTCAGATTCTTGTAGGTCTGCGCGACGAGGCTCATCGCTTCGCAATCACCTTCCACCGAAAACTTCGTGGCCAAGCGACTATGGAAAGTGAATTAGATATGATCGTGGGGCTTGGAGAGAAGCGAAAGCAGACTCTTCTTAAGAAATACCAATCAATAGAAGAAATTCGCAAAGCCGAAGTGGATGAAGTCGCGAAATTGCCGACGTTTAATCGCGTTTTAGCGGAGCGAATTTTACTTCATTTAAATGAGCAGGACGCTTCCGTTGAGGCTAGTGACGAACTAACCCCTGTGCCAATCAGCAAATAGTCTAAAGTCACAACACTCCATCAAGCGATTACTTGACCCGGCCAGTTGCCTTTTTCGCTTCGACTAAGATGACATTGCTTAGGCCTTCATTTCCAGCAGCATCCAAAGCCCTGACTTGGTATGTGTAGCCGCTGCCAAGGACAACTGCGCTGTCGACGTATGAAAGCGAAATGCTATCCATAATTTTAATGCCATCGCGGTAGAGGCGATATGTGGTGACCGCGACATTATCTGTCGATTGTGTCCACGTGAGTGTGATCTGATTTTTTCGTGAATTGTAGGTGCCAGATAACGTGGGCGCTGATGGCTTAACGGTATCGCCCGGAGGCGCAACGACGACCGTGTAAGTGCCAGACGCTGAACCATTGAAACTACTGTTGATTGAATTCGTCGCTGTTGCGGTGAAGCTAGAGACCATGCCTAGCGCCGTAGATGGAGAAGTTATGACAAGTGGGACCTGCAAGCTGCTTAGTGGCTCAATGCTGAGCGGAGAGTTTAACAGTCCTCCAGACCATCCAGCGGGTAGCGGTAAATTTAGATTGAATATCGAGCTGCCGCAATCAGCGTTGTCATTGTTTCGAACCGAAAGATTATATGAAAGCGCGGCTCCTGGCGCACCAGATTGATTCACTGGTGAAAGAGTCAAAGTGGGCGTGGTGCGCGCACAGCCTAGCACTGTGTACGTCGCAGTGGCCGTACTAAAGTACGCCGTTGATGAAGAATGTGTTGCTGTAAAAATAAGAGGAAAATCACCTGGTGACTGACTCGCAATTGAGGTTACTTTAACAATTGACGTACTTGAAGCCCCAGGTGCAAGAGCTGGAGTTAGGGCTGACCCAGAACAACAGCCGGCTCCTTGAATGCTCGGTTTTACATCTATTTTCATGTTGTCTGATGGGCACCCGGCATCATCGGTATTCGTGATGTTCACGGTGTAGTCGAGCGTCGCGCCTGGCACGCCTGATTGGGCACTTGGTGTAACATTGATGATCGGATTACGCCGAGTACAAGTGGGTGCTCCAATGGCAACGCCGACATTCGCAGCCGAGCCCAAGAGTGACTGGGCCGTTATGGTGATGCCATTAATTGGGTCATTAAAACTTTGATTTACAGAAAGATTTGCCAGCAGATAGGTTTTGGTGGGCAGTGTGCCCGTCGCACGGTGGACACTTATGGTATTTAAATACTTCGAAAGCAATCCCGTATCGAGCCCAACAGCTTGACGAAGGCTGATGTAGTAAAACTCATTTGAGTCCGCTTTTGGAAGACGAAGTACGAGCGGAGAATTTGCAGAGGTATATTCCAAAGCAGTGACCTGAAAATTGCCAGAAGACGTCACGTCGACAACTTGACCGTCATTATACCAGCCCGCCATAACTTTGAATGGCGCATTGTTCTGACTCAGACGAGGCGGAGTGCCTCCCATAAAGTCAGATTCATCACCATAGTTAGAGGTTGGAGTTGCTGCGTGATTAAAATTTAAATTATGTCCAAGCTCGTGAGTGAATACGGCAGCGGTATCGCGGGTCGAGAAGTACGCTGGGTCTTGGGAGCAGTTTCCATCACAAATCTTGACCCAAGATTTGGTTGGAGACTGACCGCCAATTATGGCTAATCCCACCCAGCCGCAGCCTGGAATGTTTGGCAAAGCATATGAAACCCGCATGTAATTGGACATATTAAATCCGGCGGCCAACGCAGCCGCGTCTAGAGCGGTGGCATATCCAAAATAATCACACGTCCCCGTACTTGAAAAGTTAATGTTAAATGGACCAACCACATCGCCTGAAAATGAAACTCGACCACCAGAAGACTGTTGGTAGGCCACATTCATAGTTGCGCCAGCGCTGCCAAACAAGAGAGCCTTCAAATCTGGCGGAGTGATACCCAATAGGGGCAAATCTGTAAAATTCGCCATAATCACGAGAGTTTTTTGGTCACCCTGAATCACAGCCGTCGCAGCGACTGTTGGCGCAGCGGTGCCGGTACCAGTCGATGTGCCATCGGCAGCCATATAAACATCATTTTTACTTGAGATGACGAGATCTTTTCGTCCTACTATTAAGCCTTTGACTGAAACTCGAGCGTTGATCATCGGCGCG
Organism: Pseudobdellovibrionaceae bacterium; assembly: GCA_043720065.1. Classification (GTDB taxonomy): domain Bacteria; phylum Bdellovibrionota; class Bdellovibrionia; order Bdellovibrionales; family UBA1609; genus JAIBAM01. The sequence continues at coordinate 34,406 of JAYSTF010000052.1, forward strand.
AGGCCATCAGCGATTTTTGCCTCGGCAAGCCGAACATCAAGATTATCACCGTTAGTGCTTTTCAAATGAAAACTCTGGGTCGAAACCTTTCGCCGAAAGTCATCGGCGATCATGCTGGTGAGGGCACCTGAGAGTTTAACGTTTTGCTCGATCAGTTCTCTTATTTTTTCTGGGAATTTGGCGCGAAGGGTTTCAGGCATTGAATTTGAAAGGACAGCCCTTGGATTACTTTCGAGTCTGTGCACCATGCGGGCTTGGCGGGTGGCTGCGAGCTTCATCATGCGGTCGTAGTGACGAAGTCTTCGGTCTGCTGCGGCGATTTCATGTTTTTGCAGTTCAAGCATCAGTTGCGCGGTCGCTGCATCGATTTCAGCAGTTAAAGCATCTTCACCAATGTGAGTCGCCTGTGCCGGCACAGATAGACATAAGAAAAGTACCGAAAAGATAAATGCTTTCATAAGACGATCCCCCAACCCCGAACAAGTTAATTGCAAAGTCGGCGCCACAGGTTGAGTGTATAAGTCGTTGATACTGAGCAATTGTTTGCGCGTACCAAATTGAGAATGCGGCTAACTTTTTTAAGATAAATATATTTAGTTGATTGATATCGCTATTTTATGGCTTGGTGTCGGAATATTTGGGGTGACTACGTGGTTGACAGTTTAAAAACAAAGAGGCAAACAGGTGGAAATTCAAAAAGAGCCCAAAGCATTTACTTTGAGCCCATCGAAAATTACTGCAGGCAGTAACGATTGGTTTTCGCATGAATGCGGCAAGCCATGCAATGCGCTTCTTCTTCAACTTCTAGGCTAGAGAAATTCGTTTGGTGACTAAACTGAAGCTCTTTGCCGCAGAGAACGCAGTTCATATGGTCTTCAATATACTGTTGACGCCAGTCGTCTGGGGACATGCGGTGGATTTGAGCCGAGATGGGGGCGTGGAGATCGAGGGGAGTGTCCGTAGTCATGTCTTCGGTGTTGAATTTCTTTATTTCCATCTTGGCATTACCTCCTGTAATGAGCCGCGTATAACTCCCTATCGGCCCAGGAATTTAGAGCTGTAGGTGAAACGTAAGGGAACCCGCAGATTTGGCCTCTTGACCGAGGCAAAACTTGCCGCCATGATCGGCCTGGCAATGGGGGAGAGCACCGTGAATGAAGCCGCAATCGGGTACCTAAGGGACGTGTTAGGCATGGAGTGGGTGCCGCTAAGAAGTTTGCCACAAACCTCGACCACGGTTCAGGTTGAACCCCAATTAAAGAAGCGTGTTTTGGTGGTCGTAAGCCAACCCTTCACACCAAGTGATCAGGCACTTCTAGATCGCATGATGCAGGCCATTCAAATTCGGGATTACACCGTTAGCCATGACTTTTGCGAGAGTCGCGGCGTCGCTCTCGTGTTGGATATGGAAGTCGCAACCTTGCGCGGATTAAAAGCGCTTGGCGATATCGTTGTTATTGGTGAACGCAAAGCTATTTTTTCTCACTGCTTAGGTGATCTGCGCGAAGGACCTCAGCCCTTGGTTCAGCAAAGGAAGAAGATCACCTGGAGTCATCTGCAAATCATGCAGTCGTGGTTACAGGAGTATGTGTGATAATTAGTCTGCTTCTTTGGTCCAGTCTCCTTTTCGCGCAAGAAGAAAAGCCAGCACCTGCATCTTGCACGCTTGAAATGCAAATGACGGGAGTGATTGGACCGGCGAGCTTCGACATGTTTCAACGCGGAGTTAGGCGGGCCAGAGAATACCGCTGTGATTCGGTCCTGCTTTTGATCAACACCCCTGGGGGTAGCCTACAGACCACCCGACTTATAGTTGAGGAAATATTAAATTCGCCGCTGCCGGTTCTTTGCTTGGTAGCTCCAAGTGGTGCGCACGCGGGAAGTGCGGGAGCAATCATTCTTCAGGCGTGCCACGTCAATGGCGCGATGGAGGCGACCAACTTGGGAGCGGCAACGCCAGTATCAGGCGGTGGGGAGATGCCCGAAGATTTAAAGAAGAAAATTTTGAACGACACGCGGAGCTGGATGGAAGGCATTACGAAACTTCGCGGGCGCAATGAAAAATTCGGTCAAGATATTGTGGTGGATGCTAAGGCCGCAAGCGCAGATGAAGCAAAGCGTTTGGGTGCGATTGACGTCGTGGTGAATCAAGTCGATGAATTCTTAAAATTCGCCGCGAATCGCGAAGTGAAGCTCTCCCAAAATGCGACGATGGAAGTCAAGGTCGGTGAACGCCGCTTGTTTGAGCCGGACTGGCGATATAAAACTCTCGACCTTCTCACTGATCCGCAGCTGGCCTACATGATATTAATGGGCTCGCTCGCTCTCATTTACTTCGAAGTCACTCACCCGGGCACTATGGTCCCAGGCGTCCTTGGCGGCATGGGCCTCGTGATTTCCATGATCTCCCTTCATAAGCTCGATGTTGAGTGGGGAGGGCTTGCTCTGCTGCTTCTAGGAATCGCATTTATCATTGCGGAAGCCTTTGTACCGAGCTTTGGAATATTAGGCATCGGCGGACTTGTCGCCTTCGTCATGGGAAGTCTATTCCTTTTCGATCCCGTTGCGACCGGCGGCTACACGCTGCCCCTCACTCTTATTCTGCCGACGGCACTTTTGCTTGGCGGCATCATGCTGGGGGTAGGATATTTACTACTCAAAACCCGCCGAGTGAAGAAGCGGGGTGGGTTCGATGATCTTGTTGGGGCAAATGGGATTATTGTGAAAGTTAATGAAGCCGCGCTCAGCGGGCAGCTGGAAGTGAATGGTGAAACTTGGGGCTTTGATGCGCAGAATTCAGTTACGCTCGGACAAAAAGTAAGAATAGTTGGTTTTAAAGGTCTGACTCTTAAAGTGGAGGCATAATGGATTTCATATTTGGCTTAGGTCTTGTTCCGGTAATGATAATCGCAGTTCTTCTTTTCTCAACGGTTAAAATTCTTTCGGAATGGGAGCGGGGAGTAATACTCCGCCTTGGGCGAAGTATCGGCGTCAAAGGTCCGGGACTCATATTGGTAATACCCGGAGTGGATAGACTTGTCCGAGTCGATACGCGGACGGTGACCATGGACGTCCCGCCACAAGACGTAATTACCCTTGATAACGTAAGTCTAAAGGTGAACGCCGTGATTTATTCTCGGGTCGTTGATCCGGAAAGTGCGATCACGAAGATCGAAGATTTTTATTTTGCGACTTCGCAGTTGGCACAAACGACGTTGCGTTCAGTGCTTGGCCAATATTCTATCGATGAGATGCTGGCCAATCGTGACAAGATCAACCATACACTTCAAGAGATCCTAGATAAGGCCACATTCCCTTGGGGTGTTAAAATCTCTCAAGTGGAAATTAAGCAAATCGATTTCCCGGCTGAAATGCAGCGCGCGATGGCTCGCCAGGCCGAGGCCGAACGTGAACGTCGTGCAAAGGTTATTAGTGCGGAGGGCGAGTTGCAGCGTGCTGAGAAACTGCGCCAAGCCTCCAATATCCTGGCAGATTCACCAAGTGCGCTCCATCTGGCGTATTTGCAAGCCATGGTAGAGATCTGCGGTGAAGGCACCCATACCATCGTCCTGCCGTTACCTCTAGAGTTGACCAAACCCTTCGTCGAGGGCGGAATGAAGAAACTAGAGGAACGGAGTAAAGCTTGAAGTGTTTGGGACTAGCGCTTGTGATTGCCACTGCCGGAGTAGCGACTTGCAGTCACGCTAGCCCAAATACAATCCGAGTCCGACTTCTCAAAGGGATTACTTCAACGGAAGTTGCGGGCCTTGGTCTTAACATCGCGGCCACTCCAAGCACAGTTCAGGCGGTGAGCTTGCCGCAAGTTCGGCAAGCAACGGTTAGGCTCCTGCAAAATAAAAATCGTTTTCCCGTCTGGACCATTGGCTTCAAAGATGAAAGAACGCCAAGGCGTTTCATGTCTAGCCGTCTCTATGTTGAAGGCGATTTGGTCCGGCTTGGTTTAAATCCGGCGCCACATGCGCTTGAATTTGTCGCGCTAGCCAACGGGCGAATGGACGTCATCGCAACTTTGGATATCGAAAAATATCTAACGGGAGTGCTGCCATCAGAGATGCCGGCGCAATGGCCCCTCGAAGCGCTTAAAGCTCAAGCGGTAGCGTCAAGGTCCTATGCACTTGCAGTGGCGCGTGACCGGCGTGAACTAAATTATGACGTCGAGTCGTCCGTTCTCGACCAAGTCTTCGATATGAAAAACAAAGTGGGCGCGACAAACTACATTCAAAACAAAGTGGCCGAAGTCGTTCGCCAAACTGCAGGCCAAATCCTCGTGGATGAGCGCGGCCGTCCCGTGAAGGCGCATTATCATGCTGATTGCGGCGGGAACACGGAGCTAGCGAAAAACGTATGGGGAGAGAACGTTAAAGAAACGGGAACCACGGCGGATGCGATGTGCCCGCTTAGCCCATATGCGAATTGGATTGTTAAAATCCCAAGAGAAGAACTGAGCCGAACTCTTTTGTCTCATTTTGAATTGTCAGCACCAAGTATGATTTCCGGGGTTGCGCCGGTTGGTCGCACGATCTCTGGACGCGTGGCTAAAGTGGATCTTCTATTTAACAATGGCCAGCGTCGCCGTATTCCCGCTGCCGAATTCAGAGAGATACTCGGTTACTCCAGAATCCGAAGTACCAACTTCCGGCTTATCTGGAACACCGGTGATTTAGTCATTGAGGGTAAAGGCCACGGCCACGGAGTTGGACTTTGCCAGTATGGAACAAGGCAATTAGCAACTCGAGGATTGTCTTATGAGGAGATTTTGAAGAATTATTACCCGGAAGTTCGGCTGCAGAGGCCGGGTCTCAACCAACTACGGCGGCTAACACTCTAGCTGCGAACAGCATGACCGCCATTACCGCAACAATTTTGCTAATATTCATGCTCACGTTTTATTACCGCCTTACATGTCCGATCGGTACAAATCGAATTAGCTAAAGTCTGAGACTTAAATAAATTTTATTTGAGCAGCGACTGTCTTAAAATAAGACGGGTTTTTAGCACCCTCGGTAGATCTATAAGTCACTAGAATGGTTGGTTTGTCGCGCTCGAGTGACGTAGAAGGGCACACACTGTTAACTTTGACAGTTCCGTGATCGTCTCATTTTAAAACACCCTCTATATATTCACCAGACTTTTCGAGCCCTTATATGGGCCTGGCACATCGGGCATAGGCCTCGCATTTATGACGGTCAGAGGTAAGAAGTTTATGAAACACGCGAAGTACATATTTTTAATCATCACGCTGGCAACGGTAGTGAGCTGTGCAAGCGAAAAAAGTAAGTCGGGCGCTAATGCTCCCGAGGTAGTTCCCCCAGGTTCTCCTTATGTGCCACCAGGAGTGGGTCCAGGCTACGATCCTGGCTCCGCCAACCAGTACGGTGGCTCGGCTGCTATCTCTATTATT
>JAYSTF010000053.1:0-39772 GCA_043720065.1 Pseudobdellovibrionaceae bacterium
GTCGACGCGTCTGACCCGAGGTAGGAGCCGTGTGCATTAGGAGTGCTCGCACGGATCTGTGGAGGGGGTGTTCAGTAATGGGCATCTCTACTCCGACTAATTAGGTGTGCCGGTCCAAACCACTTTGTCGCCGATGGTCTTGCCTTTGCTAACGCCATCGGAGTTTAAGTTCGTGTAAATACGATTAATTGAGACAGTGTAAGGGCCTTCGACTTCGGTCCTTAAATCACATACGAGCGTAAATCGCTTGAGTTGGCTAGCTCGTATGTCGATTGTCTTTTCGCCGGTGTTGAAAAATGTGTGGCGCAAGACCCCGGGGAAGGAGCCTTTCGCGCAGGAGACATCATTCAGCATAATAATAATATCTTCTTTCGAAATGTTAATGACGGTCATTTCGAGATCGAATTTATCGCCTTTGTTCTTAAGCCAATTCACACGAAGATCGAGCACTTCGTTTTTTGTGACGTCAACGTTGTCTTCTTTTAAGACTTTCTTGCCGCTGCAAGCGGAGAGGCTCAAAATGCCGGCGATCAAAATGCTCGTATAAAGTTTCATGTCTACCCTTTAAGTTTGAGTGGGAAAGTCGGACTCTACCAGGGGAGCTAATTCGAATCCAGCGCCCTTTAAGGCATTTAAATAGGTGTCGAGAGTTTTTAAAAAACCGGCTTTTAATCCAGCACGTTGGGAGTCGTGCAGGAGAATAATGTCACCGGGCTGAATGAATTTAATCGAATTCAGGGCATTTTTTTCAGTCCAGCGGCGGGTTTTATCGAAGTACCTATGCTGCCAAAGGATGAGAGGAATCCGCCGCTGGCGAAGAGCATTTCCCAATTCCGGAGTGCACACGCCCGCGGGCGGCCGAAACCCAATACTTGGGCCGCTGTTTAAACTTTTGAATACCGCTTCGGCCTCGTCGATCCACTCTCCCATCTTCTGAGAGTTTTTGAAGAACGCAGAATATTTATGGTCCAGCGAATGGTTGCCGATTGCATGGCCGGCCGCCTTGATGTCTTGCAATAGGCGTGAGTTTTGTTTAGCCCTCGCGGCGACAATGAAAAAGGTCGCCTTCGCTTCGTAACGTTGCAAAAGTTCAAGTACGGCTGGAGTGGAATCCGCGTCGGGACCATCGTCAAACGTGAGGTAAATCGATTTGGCGGAACAAGGAATTTGTCGGATTGGATCGCAAACTAGATTCTGCCAAAGCGAAAGGGGCGAAAGAGTCACGTCATGCTCGCCAACGTGGCGGAAAAAATTCCGCAATCGGAAGCCAGAAGACCTTTAGCCTCCTGAAACGCGCTATGATCTGACCTCGTCAAGAGAGTGGCCCATGCGCCTTTTGCTCCGGTTTCTAACTCCCGAAGATCTTCCAGGTCAGAATCCGTCATACAAATCAGCGCCGTATCCGCTTCGTTCCCGGCGAGAAACCGCGCCGCCATTTCCACTAAATCTTGGGCCGTGCGATCTCCATTGCTCAGGGACATGCCGGGCCCAAGCCAATTCAGCTGAATCGTTAAAAAGCCGAGGATTGAGTTATGCAGACTATTCTGAAAAAGAAATGGCCGCGCGAGGTCTTCATTGTAAAGTGCGGTTAGGAAATCTTTTGTCGCCTCGAACTCTCCAAGAGCACTTCCGAGAAGAAGCATTTCCCGCTCCGGCCCAATCATCGACACCGGCGAAGCCGCGGCAGCCAACGCTTGTTTACAGGCCACGGTCGAAAGAATCATGTTCGAAGTCGCTTTGCGAAAGGCAGGCTCTTGTTTCCATCCCGTCAAATCCGGCGAAACAGGTTCCGCCCGTCCGTGTCCCAAAATTTTTAGTTTCATTTTAGGGCCTCATGCGGGCGACTCAAAATCAACGCGGCATTGCTGCCGCCAAAACCCGCCGTGGTTTTCAATACATGGTGAATCGGTCGTTCTTCAGAATTCATTTGAACGCTAAGCTGAATTTTTGCATCCACAGACTCTAAATTATGAGTGCCAAGAATCGTTTGCCGGCGAATAGCTTCCACCACCAAGACACTTTCCAAAGCGCCAGAGGCACCCAGTGCATGGCCGTGAATTCCTTTTGTCGAAGAAACGCAAACCGAATTCTCACCTAGAAGCCGGTGAATCGCCGTGCCCTCAGCCAAATCATTTAATTGTGATCCCGTACCGTGAGCGTGAATCCAAGATAAATCTTTAGCTTCAATTTTCGCACTTGCGAGTGCGCCCTTCATGCTCGCATAGCTCCCTCGCCCTTCAGGATGGGGCGCGGTAGAGTGATAACTATCTGAGCTCATGCCGAAGCCGGAAATCTCCGCATGTATTTCGCCACTTGGGTTCAGCTCGAGACAAAAAAACGCCGAGCCTTCGGATAAATTTATTCCCGTGCGATTTTGATCAAACGGCCGGCACGGCGCAGTTGATAATAGTTGAAGGCTGGAAAAGCCACGAACCGTTAGGTCACTAAGGACTTCAGTAGCTCCCACGAGGCAACGCTTCACTCGTCCAGTACGCAGCCATACGAAGGCAGCCGCCAACGCCTGAGTGGATGCACTGCATGCGGAAGTAACCAAGCTCTGCGGGCCCGAAAAATCCAAATGTTGCCGACATCGTTCGAAAACCCGGCCAAGTGGCTGCTCAGCCATGACCGCCTTTAACAACGCCATATCTTTTGGGGGAGTCAACGCTTGAACGATGGCACGATCCCACAGCTGAATTCCACCTGTCGTAGTGGCGAAAATAAATCCATCATTCTTATTGAGTCGATCCCACCCGGCATGGTCCATAGCCTCTTTCATCGCTAGGCAGGAAAAACCAAAGGCTCTATCTTTCAATGGCTCGGGAAGAGAAACGTGGCCTAAACCATTCTCCAAACCTGAGCGCCCTTGAATAGCAGCTTGCCAAAATTTTTCGCGGCCGATTCCCAAGCAGGAAACTGCCCCAACCCCGGTGATGGCCACCGTATGGTGCGACCCGGTCATGATTTAAGCCTGACTTTTCTGCTGAAGAACAAAGTCCGTAATACTCCCAATGTTACGGAAGTACTCCTGTCCCTTGGCCATATCGGAAACTTTGACGCCGAAGTGCTTCTCGATCGTCACGACGATTTCGAGGGCGTCGATGGAATCTAGATTAAGACCGCCAGCGCCAAGGGTTGTCGACTCCTGAATGGAATCAATAGGGAAATGGTGCAGATTGACGGCTTTCACGATCAAGGCTTTAACTTCAGCCACGAGCAGGTCTCTGTCCATTTTTTGTCCGTTTGCTTGCATTGATTAATTTATAGAATAGGATCAAGCGCGCTGCAACAGGAGTGTTCACCTTGCGGACAGTCATATTGGTTTACATTTTTTTAAGCTCGCTGGCACAGGCTGCGATCCAGACAAAGCCGGTGGGCGAAAAAGAGTTCCTCGATAAATTTAAGCAGTACGCCACCTTCAAGGAACTTAAAGTCGATTTTACGCAAATGAAACATATTGAGGATCTTAGCTTTCCGTTGAAAGCTACGGGCCGTCTCGAGGTTCGGCGGCCAGGCATCGTACGCTGGGAAATCATTACGCCGTCGCGTCTGGTGGTTGATCTAACTCCAACCGAAGTGCGGATTGAATCGGGCGAAGGCGAGGCTGTGCAAAAGCAGGTTTTTCCCATGTCTAAAGCCGCCACCGAATCAAAGACGTGGAATGCCTTGTCGCCCTGGATGGATCTTAATCCGAAAGAGATTTATTCCCGCTATGAAGTTACAAGTGAGAAAAAGGGCGTCTATCGTATGATTCCTCGGGAAATCAAAAGCTCTCCTTTTAAAAGTTTGCAAATCACCTTGAGTGACCGCGGGCATATCAAAAGTTTAGATTTCGAAGAAGCTTCTTCTGACCGCATGGTCTTCGATTTCGGGACACCAAAAATCAAATGATTCGCGCGCTCCTCATTGTACTCCAATTCTGGGTTTTTGCTGCTAACGCTAATGTCGACCCAAGCAACTGGATCAGCCGCTCGCATGATGTTTTCTTTCCTACTTCGATGAGCAGTTACATCGAGCCCTATCAACGGTTCTCGTCTTTTTGGTGGGGCCATTTAGTTTTTGAGTCGCCGGAAAGTGAGCGCGACCGAGTTCTTGCGGCGCTTTGTGCTGAAATTGGCGGACCTTTACGGGAATTCGTAAATCGATCGCCATGCACTTCAGGACTCGAAGGTCTTAAACCCCTTTTAACTGAATGGGCGGGTGATATTCCGCTGCGAAAGCCCGCGCCAGTGACAGTAGAATTTGCGAATAGAATCGAAGCCTCCATTGCTAAAGCTAGTTTACCTGGAACCAGGGATCTCCTTTGGCTGCTGCGGGGCGATCCTCTCGCCTCATACCTGGATCTTAAAAAACACTTGGAAGAAATCTCGAGTTCTGGAACTGATGAAAGTTCGCGCGGGCTTATTGCTCCGCCGGGCACAAACCGTTGGGCCGTTCCGATTCAGTTTAAATTTCCACCATCAGCATCTCTAAAGACGAAAGACTTTCTTAGCAAGTTCAATACCAATTGCGGACCGAGCGCTGCTTGCGCCGGCGCTTATCTTGTAGGGCCGCATGTTTCGGTTTTAGAAAATGAAACCCAAGTTCACGCCGACCTGGACACCGTAAGCCTTGCTGGAATTTTGTTTTTGGTTGCGCTGTCGGGGTTTTTAATTGCCACTCGGCGCAAGCGTCTATTGCTCGTTATTTTTCCCACAATTGTCTCCACGGCTCTAGCTTCCGTCGTTACAATCATTGTATTTGGCAAGATTCACGGCCTCACCCTTTCTCTCGGTAGCGGAATCATAGGACTTGCTGTCGACTACGGTCTGCATTCGGCGTTTTATCGTTATTCTTGGCGGGCGAATCTGTTTGGACTGCTAACGACTTTGGCCGCGCTTGGCGCGGTTGCAATAAGTTCTGTTCCGCTGCTTGGGCAGATGATGTTCTTTTCAGGCGTAGGGCTTATAATTAGCTTTCTTGCTCTTGTCCTGGTTTTTAAGTTTTATGATTCCGCATTACGGGTGGAGCCATACGCTTATATTCCTCATCCGCGACCCTGGAAACTAGTGGTTTCTCTTATCTTGATCGTGGCTGGATTGTTTGGCCCGCTTTTACAAACACTGAATTTGGATCTGCGCCAATTTAATTTTCAACAGAGTAAAACCGCCGAATACCAAGAGTGGATCGGTGTGCAAATGCAAAATCGCATTCCGCTGATCGGAGTACACCCAGCCTCCGCCACTCTACTTGAAGTGTCGGCAAAGAAACTCAACTGGGCTAGGGAAAATGGAATTCGGTTTGAATCCATGGCGAGCTACCTTCCCCCAGTTCCACAGCAGCAGGAAAATTTATTAAGCTGGAAACCACTGTTTTGCCCGGAAGCAGTTTTAAGTTTGAGCGCCCAACAAGTGGAATTTGCTGAACCTTTTTTGCGCTCTATTAAATGCAATTTGTTAATGCCAAAGGATATTCTCGCCATACCCCCAAAGTATGTAGAGCACCTTTATTTCGAATCGAGCTGGCTCGAGCTTTGGTTACCGAGAAACAAGACCGAGGAAGGGTTAATTAAAAATAAATTTCCAGAGGCCGTCTCTTTAAGGGAACTCGCGGTCCTCTTCAGCAAAACGTTAAATGCGGACCTTGCAGGAATAATTCCTCTTGCGATCGGGGGCGTGTTCTTACTGCTACTTTACCAGTTTCGCGATTGGCGGATTGCGTTGCTAGCGGCAGTACCCTGTTGGACCGGAATTGGCATGCTTATGCTTGCCAACCTGTTCGCTGGGGGAGTGTTGACCTTCATGACCATGATCGCCATTCTTTTGATCGTCGGCTTTAGCGTCGATTATGGGATTTTTGTAACCGAAAACATTTTTCGCTATGAAAAGCGCGACGAACGGGGCGTATGGAGTTCCTTGGGGATATCCGCGCTCGCCACGGCCGGGGGTTTTTTTCCTCTGGTATTAGGTAAACATCCCGTTCTCTTTCAGCTCGGTTTGGGGCTCACTGCCGGAGTCATCGGCACGTTTATCGGTGCCGCGTGGGGAATTCCCGGCCTTGTCCGCTACTGGGAGCGCAAAAGTGCATAGAGCTGGAAAATTTCTACTCCACAGTTTAGTTTTGCTCAGTCTTTGGGTGGTGTGGACCTTTCATCGCGGGACAGCTATTCCTCCACGGGAAATAACCAAGAGCAAGTCTGCCTTTTCATCGTTCACGCCAAAAGAAGAACTAGGAATTCATCAGCTTGTGGTTGGCGGAGAGGCCTATGATCGAGGCTTTCAAGCGGGCTCGGCCACGAAAGACTTAATTCAACGGCAAGAGTCGATTCTAGTTTCTCACTTAAAAAAAGTGCTGAAAAATCCAGTTTTCTTGCAGGCATTTAATCTCTTCGCGATGACCTGGTTTAAAGGAATCGAAGATTACTTTGAGCCATGGATGCTTGAAGAAATTTATGGCGTCTCACAAGCGACTTCAAAAGAATTCGATGAATTGGCGGATCGGTTTACTAGGCAAGTGGCTTACCATGGGATTCATGAAGTCGGGCAGTTGTTTGTAGATTCCTCCGGTTCCGATCGAGGGTGCACGGCGTTTGCGCTGCCCGTGGGAGGGAGCTGGGTATTTGGGCGCAATTTTGACTTTGAAGGTGGCCGCATATTTGACGATGAGAAAATAATGAAATGGGTTTTTCCCGAGCAAGGGATCCCGTATGTTTCTGTTGTTTGGGCGGGCATGGTCGGCGCAGTTACAGCGGTCAATGCAAATGGGGTGCTAATCTCGATGAACGCGGCCGGCAGCACGGACTTTCGGCGTCATGGAACACCATCCACATTAGTTTTGCTAAAGGCTTTGCAATTTGGTGCTAACGGGGAAGCGGCAGTAGAGATTCTAAAACAAGCCACGGTTTTCATCGCCGATATTTATATGGTGGTGGATGGGCCTGGCGGCAAAGTTTATCGGGTAGAGAAATCCCCGAAGTCCACCGACGTGATCGAGGTAAAGGGACCTACGGCTGTCGCCAACTATCTGGCCTCTCCTATTTGGGAAAAGGATTCCACTAATTTGCACCGGCGGTTTAACCTCACCTCGGAAGCTCGAACGAAACGGGGTGAAGATTTGGTGAATGGCGCGAAGATTACCGATTCCGCATCAGCGCGGCTAAAAATTATGGAATTCCTGCGCGATAAAAGTTCCGTCGACGGACGGCCTCTCCCTCTCGGGCATAGGAGCGCAATCGATCCTCTTATCGCTTCGCATTCAGTGATTTACGATGGCGCTAAAGCCGAGCTATTCGTGAATGAGGGCCCAGGAGCCTCGGGAAGATATTTGGGATTTGATTTAAAAGCGTCTTTCGCCAGCCGCAGCCCCGTAAGGACGGTGGAGTTGCCAAAAGACGATATTGTTTCGCAAACGGTTTTTTTAGCTGTCAGAGATGGGGAGAAAAAAGCTACGACTGCCCGGAGTTTAGCAAAAAACAGGAAATGTGCCGAGGCCGCGACGTTGCTCGAGGAAGTCACGCCGCATTTCCATAATCACTACTTTTACCACTGGGCCAAGGCCGAAACGGCTCGGTGTTTTGGTCAGGCAGAAGACGCAATAGTCTTATACAAGTTAGCGTTAGAAGGTCGGCCCGCCTTCGTGCAGGAGTCGGAAGAGATTAAGGCAAGGATCAGCAATGAAAAACATAATTAGTTTATTATCGCTCTCCGCAACGTTAGTTTCCTGCTGTTGCTTAAAGGCGACTGAGGTTCAAGGCCCGCGCCTTTTCCCCAATGGAACATATGTGCATTTTGTGAAGATTATTGTCGCGAACAAAAAAGTGTCCACTATACCCATGAGGGGCGTAGTTACACTTCAGGAAGACACGCTTAAAATCACCGGTCTTTCCCCCATCGGCTCAACGATCTTCAAGATCTCCGACACTAAGAAAGATGGGGAGCCTAAGGTAGAAATTTTTTCCGAGGAACTTGAGCCCATGCGGCCTCATGTTGAGAATGTCTTTAAACTAATGCGGCAGGTGCTACGATCAAAGGAGCGTCCACCGACTACGCTTCGTATGGGCGGGCGAAAGTTTTCGGTCGAAGCGCCGAAGTACGATGCGAAAAACATTCCCCAAGTTCTCACCATCTCCAACAAAGAGTTCGCTATCTCCATAGAGGTTCTGCAGTATGAATTGGCGCCGCTACTTTAAAATCGCTTACTTGATTCTTTTGGCGGCGATGATCACAGAGATTATTGTCCGGCGGGTCCTGTGGTCGCAGTTTCCGACGCAGCTGCCGGATGTGGCGGTGTACGGAGTTCTTCTATTAAGTGGTTGGTTTCTAGTGTCGGGCGTGATTCGGCTGTTGCAGCCGGCGCCGTTGACCAGAACGGATAAAAATTAAACCATTGATCGGGATATTTTTTGAGCATGCTTGCCAGATTCTCGCTATAGGTTTTTAAGAACTCGAAGCATTGTAGCTGACTCTTCTCTAGAGCGAAAAACTCAGGCCTCAGAGCGGGAAGCGCGTAGAAATCATATTTGTTTTTCGCCGCTTTAAAACCAAAAGTAACAATAACGGGGCATTGGCAGCGCGACGCGATCCAAAACGGCGTTGAGTCAAACACGGCAAGCCGTCCGAGGAAGGGAACGAGCTCATGACGGCCACTAAGCGGGCGGTCTCCCATGAGGCCTACGATATTTCCCTGCTTCAAAAGATAATGAAGTTTCATGATCGGCTGGGAATCCAAGTTGCTCGATACTGTTTTTATTTGCGCTGAATCCGCTTTCTCCTTGAACCGGTCAAAAGTTAATCCCGACGGCGTAAATTTCGTCATGTAAAAATCTTGATTTAAGCCATCTGATTTGAGGAGGGCGGCCGATAGATCCCATCCCCCGGCATGGCTCCCCAGCAAAATCAGCCCACGTTGCTCTTTCCAAGCTTCAGTCATTCGCTCAAAACCATTCGGGTTTGAAACGAATTTTGGTCCCGCCGAAAAACTTTGATAGATCCGATCCAAAAGAACCTGCCCGAATTTAAACAGCTGACGGCAAACCAACACCTGGCGAGTGGCCCAACCCGCACTCGGGCGCATGAGCTGCCAATACTGATTTGCCGAGCTGCGGCTCTGCGGCGCGAACAAATAGAAGTAGGGAATTATGAAGTACAGACATACGTAACCCGCGCGAATTCCTAAATGGCGCAAAACAAATTTAAGAAACTGATTGCCGACGTGACCGCCGCGCGTGCGACCAGTCCAGACCGCTCGCGGCTTTGATTTTTTCAAAGCATAATAGGTGCCTAAGCCTGTAACTATCCCCACCGCAAGGCCGAGAAAAATGGAACCAATTGACCACGCCAACAGGCTCTTCGCCGCCACATACAAAAGAGCAGTAAAGTCCTCAGGCAACGTCGGCACCAATTGAACTGCATTGGCATCAAAGCCTGAGAGCACGAAATGCCCTATGACCAATGAGGCCAGTATCAAAAACGGAGCGATGAACGGTAGGGAAATTTGTGAGCCTAACAACATCCACATCGCATTCAGCCTAAATAAAAACGCAGCACCTGCCACAAGGAATGTGTGAAAACCAAAAAGTGGTGTGCAACCGATAAATGTACCCACACCAACAGCAATCGCTGCCTTCTTCGGGCTGCGGTGGGTTTTAAGCAGCGATAAGACAACCAAGATCGTATTCAACAGAGAAATTCGGACATTGTCCCAGAGTTTATCAAAATGACTAACGCGCTCGTGGGGAGGCGGATAATACACATCGATATCCACTTCGCGAACATCGACTCCTCGCCACAGCAATCGAATTAGGACCTCGATTTCGAAATCAAAACTGCGCGTCCAAAATCCCATTGTCTGCAAGTGAAAAAGTGGATAGAGCCTGAAGCCACTCTGGGAATCGGCGACCTTGACGTCCGTTTGGAATTGAACCCAAAAATTTGAAAAGTGCTTGCCGAAGTGGGAACTGCGCGGGGCTTCAACCGCTTCACTAAGACGGCGATGGCCAATAATCAACGACCACGGATGCAGCCTTGCCATCTCAACGAGGGGAGAGCACTCGCGCGCCAGATGTTGCCCGTCGCCATCGATCGTCAGCATATGCGTGAAACCGAGCTCAACACATTTGCGAATCGCCAATTGTAAGGCCGCACCCTTACCCTGGTTTTTTTCTGATCGATGGATTGTCACTCGTGGATGGGGCGCGACCAACTCACTCACGGGCACTTGCGACCCGTCATCGAAGATAAGAATCGGAAAAACCGTTTTCGCCAATGCATCGGCAACAACCGAGTTAATCATTTGCGGATTATTGTAAGTCGGAATGATAAGGGCGATACGAAGAATCATTCGCGTAGAGCCAAATCTAAACGGTCGTAGGCGAGTTTTCGTAAATCGGTGGCTCGCGAACCGGGTTTAGTTTCAATCGGTTCTAAAACTTGAACCGTCACTTTTGGGCCTGAAATCAGACCCATTATTCCTCTCGGCCACACGTCATCGGAGCCTTTGATTAAAACCGGGAAAATGGGCACCTGAGCCTGACTCGCGATTAGGAAGGGGGCCGCGGAAAAATCTTGCAGGCCCACAAAGCCAGTTGGACACCGCGTGAGCTCGGGAAAGATATGCACGCTTTCGCCCCTCTCTAAGTAAGTGCGCGCCTGGTCAATTGCCTTCATAAAGGAGGCTGGGTCTTTGCTGCGGGCATAAATCTGCCGGCTCGCGAACATAATCGGCCCGATTAGGGGATTTAAGAAAAGTGAATGTTTAGCTAATATTCGCACTCCAGGAATCCCAGCCAGGATTAGGTAAGAATCTAGGGCCGAGCGGTGATTCGAGACGAAGAGACAACCGCCGTTTGCGAGCTTTACGGCCAAGCGTGGGTCCATCTGCAGCTTTAACCAAGGCTGAATGTCGAGCAAAAACCGAACGCCCTTTTGCATGACATGGTCGCCCAGCTTGGCCGACGCTTTGGAAAAATATCCAATCACGTAGAGGGGAACGGCGAGAAAATAGGCCATCAAACCGCCCACGACCCCGATCGATAGGAAGAAATAGATCAACCAGAGTCGCTGACTCCAGCGAGGTTTACTTTTGACGGGTTTGTTCATTACCTCTAAGATCTTAATCGTAAATAACAATATTGGCTAGGAACTCAGAAAACGGATGAGCTCGGTGAAGCACATTGCAGTTGTAACCGGTGCTTCTTCAGGAATTGGAAGCGCCATCGCTTTGCGTTTGGCGAAAGACGGATTCGCTATTCTCGCCCATTACAACAAGAACCGCGAAGGTGCGCTCGCCGTTTGTGAAGAGATTGAATCCAGTGGCGGCCAGGCTATTCCCGTGGGCTTCGAAGTGACGGATTCCGCGGCAGCGGAAGCGGCCCTGCAATTAGGTTTGGCTCAGTTTCCAGATTTCTCGCTTGGCGCCCTAGTCAATAATGCGGGCATACATATCGACGGTTTAGTTGGGCTGATGTCGGACGATTCGTTCGATCGAGTTCTAAAAACTAACGCTTACGGGCCGTTTTTCCTTATGCGCTGGGCGACCAGAAAAATGTTGCGCGCCCGGCATGGCACGATCGTAAATGTCTCCTCCCTCGCCGGGCAAACCGGAAATGCCGGCCAGGCCAATTACGCCGCAAGCAAAGCGGCATTGATCGCTATGACAAAATCTTTGGCTATGGAAGTGGGCTCCAGGGGAATTCGGGTCAATGCAGTGGCGCCTGGGCTCATCGAAACTGAAATGCTCAAAGGGATTCCCCAGATCGAAGAATTGGTTCGGCGCATTCCACTTGGCCGCTTAGGTCAAGCCCACGAAGTAGCGGGGGCCGTTTCGTTTTTATGTTCGCCTGACTCAAGCTATATCACGGGGCACACCTTAAGTATCAATGGCGGATTATTTCCTTCATGAAGAAATCAGATATTCTAATCATCGGCTCTGGCATGGCAGCCCTGACTTCAGCCGCTTTATTGGGAAAGCACGGCAAATCCGTTACGGTCCTTGAGCAATACAATAAGCCCGGTGGATATTTGCATTGTTTTTCTCGCCATGGTTGCCGCTTTGATACGGGCGCACATTATGTTGGCGCGATTGGGGAGGGGCAATCCTTTCGCGCTCTCTTGAACTACCTCGGAGTTTTTGATCCCGATCATTTTATAAAATTGGATTCTTCAGGATTCGATGTCTTTCATTTTCCAGAACGCACGATTGAAATTCCAATGGGCTACGACAACCTGATTTCCGAATTAACAAGTCATTTTCCTAAAGACGCTGACGCGATTGTTTCATATTTTGATTTGGTCCATGAAGCAGTCCGATATTTCCCCACTTATCATTTGGCGGGGGAGAGTCACGTCGAAATGCCCTCGCAGTTTCTGGAAAAGTCATTGCAAACGGTGGTTGAATCTTTGACGGCGAACCCGCAGCTTAGAAGCGTTTTTTACGCCTACTGTGCTTTGCACGGCGTGTTTCCAAAAGATGTGGCGTTTGGCTTTCACGCTCTGGTTACGGACTCTTTAATTAAGGGAGCCTACGGATTCACGAAAGGCGGCGACGCCTTAGCAAACGCCCTAGTGCGCAAAATTGAAAGCCAGGGCGGCCAGGTTTTGCTTAATGAAAAAGTAACGGAGATCCATGCAACTGATCGAATGGTAGACCGGGTTACGACGGCTAAGGGTGAAGTGTATCAGGCTGAGTGGATTATTTCTGGAATTCACCCTAAAGCCACGTTTTCCATTTTAAAATCAGACGCGGAACTAAGTCCGGCTTTCAAGCAAAGGCTTGAGGGCCTGGAAGAGAGCGTGGGAATATTTGGCGTATACCTCGCGTGCAAGCCAGAAGTGAAGATGAGCCCGTTAAAAAATTACTACTATTTCGCCAGCTCCGAACCCGAGCCCATGTTTAAAACTCAAACGCCTACAACCGTTCCCAACACCGTTTTTGCCTCACCCGCCAACCGACTGTTTAAAAAATCAGACCCGGTTTTTCCGTTGAACCTGCACGCCGGTAGTCCTATCGAATGGTTCAATCAATGGCGGGGAACGCGTTACGGCCGGCGACCTAAGGAGTATACGGAAGTGAAAGAGCAGTTCGCGGAAAACATTTTCTCCTTAGTCGAAAAATATCAGCCTGGTTTTCGCTCCCTTGTGCAAAAGCATCAAAGCTCAACGCCACTCTCGAATCTTCATTTTAACGGCTCGGAAGACGGCTCGGCGTTTGGCATTTATCACTCCATTCAAAACACCGGCATGAGAGCGATCGGGCCACGAACTAAAGTTTTAAATTTGTTGCTCACCGGGCAAAGCAGTCTTTTTCCCGGCATAATGGCCGCGGCTACTGCTGGTTTAAGAACATCGTCGCATTTATTGGGAATGAAGCATCTAATTCATGGAATAAAAGACTCTTCAGACCATGAGGTTCATCTATGAGAGTGTTCGTGACGGGGATGGGCGCAATTACATCTCTCGGCAATTCAGTGGACGACATGTTCGACGGTTTGCTTGCGGGCAAAACCGGCGTCAAGTACATGCCTGAGTGGAGTCAATACAAAGGGTTGAACAGTCATTTAGCGGCACCGGCTATGCCTTATGATATTAAAAGTGTCCCTAGAATCGCGCGGCGAAGCATGTCGCGAATGTCGGAGATGGGATTGTTAGCTGCGCAGCAGGCGGTTGGCCAATCAGATTTGAATTTAGAAACGCTTCAGCCGGAACGGGCTCTTATGATTATGGGCTCTACGTCGGGGAGCCCCGATACGATGGAACTTTATTTTAAAAAACTATTTGAGCGCGGCGGACCTGAAGGCCAAGTTTCGACTTCGTTTTTCAAAGTCATGAATCATTCTGTTCCTGCCAATGTGGCCTCGGCAATGGGATTTCATGGAGCGTTGCTATCGCCCTCTTGCGCCTGCGCCACGTCCACTCAAGCGATCGTCCTTGGTTGGGAACTCATTCGCAGTGGCCTGTATGATGTGGTGATTGCGGGAGGTGCAGATGAATTGCATTACACGAGCACTGCCGTATTTGATATCGTCATGGCGGCTTCACGCGGGTACAACGACACTCCCGATTTAAGTCCACGGCCCTTTGATACGGCTCGAGATGGCTTGGTGGTTTCGGAAGGCGCATCGGCGGTCATTCTTGAATCCGAAGCCAGCGCTCATCGGCGCGGGGTTCGACGGCTTGCGGAGGTCCTCGGCGGCGCATATCTTTGTGACGCCTCCCACATGAGTCAATCCAGCGCCCCGACGATGGTGGACGTAATGAATCTGACTCTCAAGCGCAGCGGTCTTAACGCGAATCAGATCGGATACGTTAACGCCCATGCGACTGGGACGCTTCAGGGAGACACCGAAGAGGCAAAGGCCATTGGGACAGTTTTCGGACCCCAGATTCCGGTAAGCACTCTTAAAGGGCATTTCGGACATTCGCTTGCCGCTTGCGGGGCCTTGGAGGTCATCTCCTGCATCAAAATGATGGAAACCGGCAAATTAATTCCGACTCGCAATTTGGTAGAAGTAGATCCCGATTGCGCTGGCGTTAAGCATGTGAAAGAAGTGACGGAACACCGGGTCGAACATGTTTTGAGTAACAATTTTGCTTTTGGTGGGATGAACGTTTCTCTAGTATTGAGCAAGACCCCGGAGGTTTAATGTCCCGCCAAGAACTCATCGGCAAAATCAACGAGCTCCTTAGTCAGGGCTTTGAAATTCCAATGGAGAAGCTGACCCCCGGAGCTCACTTGCGCAACGACCTCGGGTTGGACAGCTTGGATGCAGTAGATATGCTTGTGATGCTCGAGGAAAATATCGGGACAAAAGTGGAAGGCGAGCGGCTGATGCAGATTCAGACATTGGAAGATGTTTACAATCTCGTGATGGAGCGAGTTTTAGCCGCGAAGACTTAAATGAATTTTCGCGACGGTCTGAGGCGTGTTGACCAAGGTCCAATCGATTTGCCAAGACAAACCATCAGCCAGCTTCTGCGCGAGGATTTCCACTTGCTGACCGGGACTGAGCGGGCTCATGAATTTGGTCGATTTAATTTCAGCGAGTTGAACGTTATTTTGGCGCAAACATTGGCTCAACATCTCAAGGCTGACATCAATGATAGCGACCGCGGGCAAAACTGGGTTACCGGGAAAATGGCCTTCGAAATAAAACAGATCAGCCGGAATCCGCCAGCTCATCTTGAAAGTCGAAGTCGGCGTCTGTACGCTCAACAATTCGAATCTAATCGGAGTACTGCTAGGAGAAGCCATAAGGCGAAGGTAAGCGAAACTTTGGGGCTTTGTCCAAAAGGATTTTGATGATTAGCGTGCTCGGCTATTCTTGCTCAACTGCCGCGGGGTCGACCCCGGAGCGGTTTTGGCATGCCCTTACCACGGGACATGATTGTCGCGATAAGTCCACGGCTCGCCCTGGGTGTTTCTGGCAAGAGCGGCAAGAATCGCAACTCGACACGTTGGTCTATCATCTTTCAGTCGCGTACTCAGGACTTAAATTAAGTCTTGAATCGGCGGGAAAAGACGTTCTCAAGGGCGATCGATTGGGCGTGATTATGGCGTCCACAAAAGGAGCCATTGAAGACTTCATTTGGCGAGACACCGTTGGTCAAAGTGATTTTATCAGCCCGGTACTAAACCGCTTCATAGCGGACGTTAAGCTTCGCCCGGCGCGGATCGCGGTCGTGAGTAACGCTTGCGCGTCCTCTCACGGCGCCGTTTTTCTGGCGTCTAGGTGGTTTGAAAGTAAAGCCGTTGATCACGTTCTGATTGTCGCTGCTGATGGCGTGGGTCCGTTTGTTTGGCAGGGCTTTAATTCCTTAGGTATTTTAGCTAAAGAAACTTGCCGGCCATTTGCGGGCGACCGCGACGGCCTTCAGCTCGGAGAGGCCGCGGCAGCTCTTTTATTGTCACGCACGATCCCGGCCGACCTTGTGATTGAGGGTATTGCAATTAATTCGGAAGGGTCCGCGGTCACGAGGCCCGCGAAAACGGGAGAGAGTTTAAGAAAGGCTTGTGTCGGGGCGCTCAACCCTAATGTCGGCGCACCCCAATTAATTATTGCGCACGGAACCGGCACAAAATTAAATGATCAGACTGAAGATCAGGTTTTTTCGCAGCTTTTTGGTCGGCATCAAACACCTGTTTTGACCGGCGTGAAATGGTGTACCGGTCACACTCTCGGCGCAAGCGGCGCCGTTGACCTCATTGCCGCAGCCCTTGCGCTGAAACATAACACTTCCTTTCCGCTTACGAATTCGATTGAGAAGGATCCCACAATGGCTGATCGCGTGGCCTTAAGCTCAACCTCTATCCATCAGGGTGGCATAGAGCGAGTATTGATCACGTCGTTGGGGTTTGGTGGCGCGAATGCCGCCGCCGTTTTGGCGAGGGCGCGGTGATGGAGTTGAAAATCGATTTTCGACACTATCTGTCGGAGCCCCATAACACCGAGCCTGAGTGGGCGCATCTCGTCGAGCGATGGTACCAAATCGATTTGGCTGCCCACGTTTTGGCGAGCGCCGCTTGGAAATGGCGCCAGGAATTTCCCAAACCTCCGGATTTTATATTCCTGGCGAGCCCTGGTTCCTCCAATGTAACGGATAAAGAATTTGTTGATAGCCAGACTTCTAGCGCCGCCAAATTCGTCCACACTCTTCCCAATGTCAGAGGCAGTGCACTTTGCCAGGTGCTTAATTGGACGGGACCCATGATTTGTCTGCAAAACGATCCCGCTACGGTCTTATCGGGGTTGAGTGAGGCAATGGACGAATTTAGTTTTGCCCCCCGTGAGATCTGGGTCTGCGGTGTGGAAGCGCGGGACGCGTATCTTTTCCGGTTTTCCCTTAAGTCCGAGGGCAATCTGATTTTAAGCCGCGAAGAGGCTGCCATGGCCACAAAGGCTGAAATTGACAGTGCATTTATTGGCTGGTTAACAAATAATCATAAGCCTCTCTCTAAACCGTTCACGTGGACCTATGGTCAATGGAAGAGAAATGTACGAGCTCTTTAGTGGAGTCGAATGGTGTTATTAAAAGTCGATGATCCCCATCTAAAGTTGGCCAATATAAGCCGGGCCACGTTTTCATCAGAGCCTATAACGGTGGAGATTGGGCCAGGGGCATGGGCGAACATACGCGCTTCCCAGTTGCAGCTGATGAAGCTGATCGAGACCCGGGTACCTATTTATGGTGTAACCACCGGGTTTGGTGATAGCGCGCGACGGATGATTGACGGCGACAAGATGGAAAAGCTGCAAGACAATTTGATTTCCTATCTTCTCTGCGGAACTGGGCCCAACTTTTCTCGGGAAATCAGTCGCGCGATTTTAATTTGCCGCTTGAAATCATTGGCTCGGGGACTTTCTGGGGTGAGTCCGGAATTAGTGGAGAGAATGAAGTTGCACGTCGAAAGGGATTGGATCCCGGCAATTCCTCAGGAGGGCTCCCTCGGTGCCAGCGGAGATTTGATCCCTCTGGCCTACCTCGCCCGAACAATTCAAGGCCGAGGAATGATATTTGGCGAATCCGGGGATCTGATTCCCATCGACCAAGTTTTAAAAAAAGAAGGCATTGAGCCTTACGTGTTAAAACCCAAAGAGGGGCTAGCTCTTGTAAATGGGACGTCAACAATGGCTGGGCTGGCGATCGTGAATCTACGCCATATCCGAGCCCTGATTGATCTTTCCATTTTAGGAACCAGTTGGTCCTGCATGGCTTTGAATGGCCGGCCAGAGGCGTTCGGCCGCTTGGTAAATTCAGAGGCTAAGGCTTTCATGGGCCAGGCCAAAGTCGCTGAAAGAATTCATAACCTACTTACCGCGGAAAATTATTCGGTTCTGCCGTTGGCGCAAATTACCTCAAATGGACGCCAGCTGACGGACTTCGTGCAAGACCGCTACTCCTTGCGATGTGCGCCGCAAATACTCGGGCCGATTATCGAAACGTTGGAGCAGGGAGAGGATTGGCTAGAGACTGAGATCAACGGTGTTTCCGACAATCCCATTATTTCGCCAGATGGCGACTGGGCCCTAGGCGGGAATTTTTATGGCGGTTACATCGGCCATAGCATGGATTATTTGAAAATGGGCTTAGGGCATATTGCTGACATGGTTGATCGGCAGATGACTACCGTCATAGACGAAAAATCCAATCGCGGGTTGCCGCCCAATCTCGCGGATTGGCCGAATCTTCCTGAGGACGAACGTTTCCTTCACCATGGCTTAAAGGGTTTGCACCAAGCGGTTTCCGCTCTCACTTCGGAAGCCATGGCGCGCTCGATTCCCAACGGAATTTTTTCGCGTTCGGCGGAATCGCATAACCAAGACAAAGTTAGTTTAGGCTTAAGCTCGGGCGTGCAATGCGCACAAATGGTTGAAACTCTTTTTACCATTCAAGCCCATCATTTTATTGCGTTGGCGCAAGCGCTGGATCTTAGGGGCCGGGCGCTTCGGGGTATTGAATCTTTAAAAATGTATGATCTTGTTCGGAGTAAAATTTCCCGCGTAACTGGCGACCAACCCTTGGACCATGCGGTGCGGTCACTTGCGAGCGCAATGAGGGCCAGTGCTGAGGAAGGTGAATGAAATGAATAACTACGATGTCGTTATCATTGGTGGAGGACCTGGCGGTAGTACGGCCGCCACTTTCTTGGCGCAAAAAGGTTATTCCGCCTTAATTATCGAGCGCGAAAATTTCCCGCGGTTCCATATTGGTGAATCTTTGTTACCGGCCACAATGCCGATTTTTAAAGAGATGGGATTCTACGAAGTTTTGGACAGCGGAAAATACATTCGTAAATACGGCGCGCGCTTTGTCGACTACGAAACGGATGACGAAATCTACTTTGGTTTCGACGATGGGCTAAATCCTGATATTCCAATGGCATTCGAAGTTCCGCGCGGTGAATTTGACGAGGATATTTTGCAGTTCGCAGTTAAAGCCGGCGCTCATTTAAAACAGCCCGAGCGAGTGGTTGAAGTTAAAACGTCCGCATCGCACTCCGAAGTCGTAACCAACAAAGGCACTTACCAAGCTAAGTTTGTGATCGACACCACGGGCCGTGATGCGTTTTTGGGAAAACGACTGACCTCGCGGCAAGTGAACAAAGACCTCAACAATTGTGCCCTCTTCGCTCACTACCATGATCTCAAGCGCTACGAAGGTCGTAGCGAAGGTGATATCACTATTGGCTTATTGCCTAACCGGGCTTGGACTTGGCTCATTCCTTTTCAGGGTGATCGCGCATCGGTGGGCATCGTTTGCTCGTCCTCACAGATGGGTAGCCGACCAAATGATATGGCCGGCTACATGGAAGAGTGGCTTAATAAAAGTCCCCGGATTCGCGACATCATGGCGAACGCGCAAAGAGCAACGGAAGTGACGATGATTGGAAATTACTCGCATACAAGCGAAAAACTTTTTGGTCCACGGTGGATCCTGGCCGGCGACGCCGCCGTCTTTTTGGATCCGATATTCTCAACCGGGGTTCACGTTGCGGTTTCTTCTGGCAAATTCGCTGCGGAGGCGATTGATCAAGCATTAAGAAGTGGAATCACGTTCGAGCACGGCCTAGGGGAAACTTACCAAGAGCGTGTGCTGCGAGGTGTTCGCCGCTTCAGGTCACTCGTTGGATTATTTTATGAGGGCCAATTTGTTGCCCAAATGAAAAAGACTCTGGTGCGCGATAATATGCGCCGGGGATTTACGTCGCTTGTTGCAGGCGATGTTTGGAACGAGTCCAACTTTCTGTTTGAAAAACAACTGATATGAAGATTTTCGTCTGGCGGGGTGGTCATTCGGCCCAGTTGTTAGAACTGGTGCGAAGAGTTTGGACCGAGCGGGATCTGCTTATTGTGTGCCCGCCATTACTGAAGACCTTCGACTTTTTAAAGCTTCTCCCGGAGGGCGAGGTCATTTGGGCAGGCGAAGGTCCACCTCCTCAAGGATTGCCGATTGAGCGCAGCGAAAATTTATGGCAGGGACGCTCCCGCCCCGCTCTTGGCGTATTCACTTCCGGGACTTCCAGTCTCCAACCGAAGCTGGTTCTTTATTCTCGGGAAAATCTAATAGCGAGCGTTGACCAGATTTTTGGCCTTTTCGATCTGCAGAGGATCGACACGGTTTTTTGTTATCCGCAGCCGTTCCATACTTTTGGTTTAATCCTTGGATATGTTGCCGCAGTCGTAAAGCAGTGGAAGCTGGTCACCGGTCCCGGGCGCTACAGTAGCGAGTTCCATAAACGCTGGTTCAATGTGGAATCCGAAAATCTATTGACCTTGGGAACTCCACTTCATTTCTTAGATCTCGCGGAATTTTTGCAATCCCACCCGCGTAAAATTCGGCCGACTTATTCAGCCATCATCGGTGGTGCACCGGTCACTCGTAGTCTGTGGCTCACTCTGCGCGATGAACTCAAGATCGAGGCGCCAAGTATTGGCTATGGCTGTACCGAAGCCTCGCCAGGGTTGACTCACCTTCGGCCCGGAGTTGAGCCGTCTCACGACAATGAAATAGGTGAGATGCTTCCCGGTGTGCAGATGACTCTAATCCCTCAGATCGGTTTGGAATTTTCAGGGCCAAACACTTGCTTAAGCATGATTCGAGGACCTGAGATCGAATTTCCGGAGCGGATCTTAATTCATGATCATCTGCGCCAAGCCAAAAACAAACAATTTACGTTTGTCGGTAGATTTGACCAAATGATCAACCGGGGCGGGGAAAAGATCGCTCTCGATAGTTTACAGCAAAAACTTAAATTTGATTTGGGCCTTGAAACATTATGCGTGAAGCTGGCTGACAAGCGTTTGGGTGAGGATTTAGGGATCTTAGTAAAGACCGCAGCCGCCGAACCCGCCCACACCGAAAAGGTAATTAATTATCTAGCTACAGAATTTGGTTTAAAGATCGCGCCTTCAAATGTTTTAGGCGTTGGATCATTTCCGATGAACCCGAGCTTAAAATTCGATCGCTTCCAGGCAGCCGAATGGATCGCGCAGTATAAGCGCATACCTAAAGATCTAACTCTACCAATCCCGGTTCAGTTTTTAGAGCCATGGACCCCGCATCGAGCGTCGATGATTTGGATCGATGCGGTCAGCAAACTTTCGGCAACTGACGGAGAGTGCACTTTGCAACTCAGCGCCGATAAAACCTATATGACCGAAGGCAAAACGCGTCTTTCCGCAATGATCGAGTGGGTGGCGCAGTCGTTTAGTTATGTGCGGGCCGGTCAGTCCTTGATGGGTCTTTGTGGTCCTTTTACGAAGCCCGAACGGGCATTTCTCGTCGGCACTCGCGATGCGAAATTTAATGTCGCTGACGGCGATGCCTCACTCGAGGCCGGAAAATTCATCACCGTTCGCGTCCACGACTTCCACTTTTATCCGCCATTTATCATTTTTAACGGCAAGGTCGAAAGTGCTGAAGGGATAACCTTGTTTTCCACCCAGATGAAAATCTTCTGCCAATAGTTATTTGGGCGTTCGGAAGCAGTAGTAGTAAGTCGCGAAGGCGTCTTCGCCGTTTATTCCGAGTAGCGACTTAAAGGTGGCATAGTCCGCGCCCGCAAGTACTTTGCCTTCACAAAAAATGCTGACGTCATCTTTTGCATAATAATGGGTTGCTGAGAAGGCAGTGAAACTCGCCGCATTCGCTCCAGCCACGGGGGTCGCCTTAAAATACACGTTTAATGAATCTTTGATATAAGACCCGCTCCAAACTTCAATCACTGTCGGAGCGGGAGTCGTAGCTAGTCCTGTTATGCGGGTGCCGTTGTAATAAACCGTGTTCGCACTCCAAATGTACTGCCGTTCAAGCGTGTGGTTTAAAGGATCAATACCCTCAAGAATAGTTCCCAAGTAAAACACTTGGGTTTTATCCCCCGCGAAGTCTCTTGAGATCATCTTAAAAGTTGCAGTATCGGCTCCAACGAGTTCACCAAAAGAGGTCGGCTTGGTAGAGTCGCCGCGTAAGAGGACAAATACTTTACGAATGTCTTTAAAGTAGGTCTCTGACCCGCCTACGGCTTCGAAACTTGCGGCATCAACAACGGGGGCCGAATATGTAATTACTTGAAAAGTCCCGCCACCGTATTCGAAAAAGCCATACACTTGAGCAGAATCTTTAAAGAACGATGCCAGTGAGGATGCCGTCAACTGTATCAGAGCCAGGCCGTTGCAGTTTGCCGGAGTGGTGACTCGAGTTCTAGCACTGGAATAGAAGTAGCAACCGCTTTTATCGCCAAAGGCTGCGCCGTCGCGCCCGCTCTTACCCACGCCTCTTAGGGTTGCAAAATCGAGTGAGGGGACAGGAATGGGCGCTGCACCCGAAGCCGGAAAGAGATGGGGAATTCCATCTATAGCTTTAAAATAACTTCGAACGAGATCCACATCATAACTGAAAATCTGTGGCCCGGAGCTGACGGTGATCGTCAGTTTTCCCGAGGTGCACCCGATATATGAAAAATCGAGATTGGGACGGGAGGTTTCGTAATCCCGGTATGCCTTACCTGCAGGCATGAAGACGTATTTATAAGTCACGTTGTAGCCCGTGGCTTCCACCGGCAAAACAATCGGATCCCCGCAATAGCTGACGCTTCGGGCTGGTGGCTTGACTGTGACGGTCAGCGGAACGCGTGTCACTTTAACGGTGGCGCTGAATTCAACGAAGCCTGCGGGATTCTCTATTCGTAATTTGTACTGTCCAGCGTCTTCAACGACCGAAGATTCTTTTGAGAAAATGGGCAAGTGGAACGCTACACTTGAAATAATGGGGGCGTCATTAAAGTACCACGTGTAGTTAAGCGGTCCCTTCCCCGAAAGAGAAATCGTTCTGAAGGCAAAAGGATCGGATTCATTAATATCGTAGTTTTTCATATCGACCACGGCCGCAGGTGGCCCATGTACGGTAACGTTTCGGGTCCCCTGAACTTCACCGAAACCGTTTTTGGCGATAACTAAATACGCTCCCGCTTGCGCGGCCATTAAATTAGTTAATGCATGAGTGGCGCCGGTCGCACCGGCAATAGGCTGCATAGAGTCCGTTCCGCGATACCATTGATAGGTGATCCCATTTCCAATCGCTCCGCCGTCTAAGGTCACTGACTGTCCTTGAAAAGCAGTGTGGTCTGCGGTCGGTGTAAGCAATTTGGGCGGACCATTCGCACCAGGAGTAACTGTAATCGTGATTATTTCCGAGACCGTAACCGCTTTGTAAAAGGCAGTGATTCTGTAAGTGGTTGTAAATAGCGGGACGAAGGTTTGGTTTCCACTTGAATTAACCTCCAGGTCATTGATTGTGACTCGATCAGCGCCCGTGGTCGACCAAGAAAGTGTAATACCATTTCCCTGAATCACCGTATTATTAGACGTCGAAAAACCGGAGATTGTGGGTGTCGGATTTGGATCGACTGGTGGAGGAGGAAACGCTGATTGGGAACCCAAGCCGCTTAAGCTTTGAGTCGCCTCAAATGTACCAGTGCACGCAACGAAATTCAAAAGCGCAAAAGCAACAATAACATATTTTGAGACGTTTGTTTGCATGGGGAGATTAAGTGCAAGCAGAGGTCCATGCGGGGATCACAATCGCGTGGTGCCCTGGCCGCGGCAATAGACAGGTGTCTAAGAGTTGTTTGACGTTTCGGACTGAGACACTTCGGGGCAAAAAACTCAGCCGAGTTTTTTGCCGCAATCAAAACAAAATTTGTGTCGTCCCTTAAGAAGTTCGGCGTGCTTGGACTGATCACAGCGCCCGTTGGCTTTGCGATTCACGACTTCACCACAAGAGGGACAAAATTTAACGGGCGCATCGCTGCGCCCGTGATTACGATTTGGACAATGCTCTTTGGACATTTAATGCACCATAGGTTCTGAAGACTGGTCGACGGAATCCGAGATCTCCTCAGCAGTCGCGTCGCGCACAGCGGTCGTTTCAATTTCAAAGACTAGATCTTGTCCCGCTAAAGGGTGGTTACCATCAAGCACAATCGTCTCTAAGCCGATTTCGACGACGCGAAACGCCTTACGATTCCCCTTGAAGTCCAACATGATCGTGCGGTGTTCATTCTGCCGTTCAGACACGTCAGGCAGGTCGGTTCTTGGAACTTTGATAACCATGGTGGGATCATAAAAGCCATAGGCTTCGCTAGCGTTCAAATCGACTCTGCGATGCTCACCCTGGGTGAGGTTTTGGAGCGCATTAGCGAGGCCTGGGAGCTGACCCCCTGAACCAAGCTGACCAGTCAGGACATCCTGGTTAAAGGTCGAACTAATGACCCGGCCAAGCTTGTTTTTAAGGACGCAACGGAATGAGACCACTTGAAATTTCATAGCCGGTTCCTTTCGTTGTCGTACATTTTTGAAACTGCGTGTCGTGAGAGCCGGGTCGAAACAGGCCTAATTCTGGAATCTCAAAAGAGACAGAACTGTCGAGAAAACCTAAAGAACTTAGATTCCCTTAATGGTAGCTCAATCCGAGAAATATAGCGAATTGTTACTTTATACATGGCTATAGACAGGCCTTTTCTCCCTTAAAACCCTGTGCTAGGGTGGGCTTCAGAGTAAATAGCTGGTCTTAAGAGTCTCAGGCATGGTGCCCAGGTCCTCCGAAGCAGCAATCAAGAAGCCCTTAGGAGGTTCTATGGGAAAAAAACTCTATGTCGGAAATCTGCCTTATTCAGCAACGGATCAGTCTCTCGCTGAGACGTTCTCACAGTGCGGTACTGTTGATTCAGCACGAATCATCATGGACCGTGACAGTGGTCGTTCAAAAGGCTTCGGCTTCGTAGAAATGTCTACGGATGAAGAAGCTGCCGAGGCAATCAGCCGTTTCAACGGTCAACAGCTCGACGGTCGTCCAATGACTGTTTCTGAAGCTAAGCCACAAGCTCCCCGCGAAGGCGGCGGCGGCGGTCGTGGTGGCTTCGGTGGTGGCGGCGGTGGCGGTCGTGGTGGCGGCGGCGGTGGTCGCGGCGGCGGCGGCGGCGGTGGCGGCGGACGCTGGTAATCTGCAGGTTTAATTCTGGCAATGCCGCTTAGGCGGCACTGCTTAATTCTGATGATTGTAAAGAGCTCGGGAAACCGGGCTCTTTTTTTTTCTAAAATAGTCCCATGCGCCGACGAATATTCTCTAAAAGCTTTTGCCACCAGGGCGAATTGACCTCGTCAAAGAGGGCTGAATAGTAAGGTTTCACTTGCGCCCAACGTCTCTGAGTGTCGCGAATTTCTCTGGCAAATTCGGCTAAGATCTTTTGCGAATCCAATCCGTGTTGTCCGGCCGTGTTCAGCTGGCCACCACGAAGATGAATTATTTCTGCGATCTCAATGCGGAATTTTGCCGCCTCGAGCTGAAGCGATGGAAGGTTAGTATGACTTTCCACGAAAATCGCTTCTCTCAATATCGCAAGTGCCGGCTTCCAATCGGGCGATTCAGAGAGCCGCAAGTAGCCTTCAGCATGGTCATAAATATCGTGGGTGAAAGATTCAACGTCACGAGCGTCCTTGGACGGACGGGAAACCGCAATGTACCCGGCGGCCAAAAGATAATGGTAAAGCGTGTCCGTGATATCGCCACGGCTGTCCACTTTGCGATTTGCGGAGCTAATTGCAACTTCCACAAAGTAAACTGGCGACCGGCCATCGACTAGGCCCAAGGAATCATTAATCGTCTTTGCCCGAGGAAGCTCGAGTCGTTTTTCATCGATGACTTTGCCGCCAATTGAATAAAAGAGCGAGGAGGCGACGGGACGGGCAGTTACGTTTTTAGAGACCATTAAATGGGATCTGAAGTCACCGGACCGGGCCTGGCGTTTGGCCGAGCTTAGGGCGTTTTCGCAAGCTTTGATGTCCACCAATGCGTGGGCCAATGACCAAGGAACGCTTGCCGCGCCCAAAATCGACACTAGCAGAAGCTTATGTAAGGCCCTGGTGAGCCCAGTTGGATTTACGCATGTCATCTTCATATCTAAAGCTGATTAAGAGCAGGGTGCATGCCAAAAGGCGCCCATAGAGGTCAAAAAAAGGAGCTAGCGAGCTAGCTCCTTTTAAAGCTTAAAACATTCGTGAGGTAAAACTTTAGAAGTAGCCTTCTTCGTCGTCTGATTCCAGATCCTCGTCGTCAGTGTCGTCGTCCATGTCCTCGAAGCTTTCTACTTCGGGATCGGCGAAGTCGCCCGTCGCCGGAGCTACGTCGTCTTCAACGTCCGCGAATCCCAGTTGGTCGGCATCGTCACCAGTTACGGCAGCAGGGGCCTGGCGCTTGTCGGTGCTCTTAAATGGGTTGCCGGTCGGAGTGCGGGAAGTTGAGTCTTTCTGGATATCTTCCAGAGAAGGGACCACGGGCTTTCCGCCCTTGGTTACTTTTTTAGGCGCAGCAGCAGGAGCAGCGGCTTTTTTAGGAGCGGCAGCTTTCTTAGTTGCTGTTTTCTGGGTCGCTTTTGCCGCCGACTTTTTTGTCGCCTTCGCAGCCCTTTTGGTGGCTTTGGGGGCGGCTTTTTTCGTCGACTTTGCGGCCATCTTAGTTGTCTTCGCGGCCTTTTTTGTCGTTTTCTTCGTCGTCTTCTTAGCGGCTTTTTTAGTCGCTTTTTTCTTCTTTTTTGCCATTAAAAATCTCCCAGGGTTGGAATCAGCTCCACCAGGTGCATCGTAATGATTTGTGGGAGGGATGCAAACAAAAAAGAAGGCTGCCTTTTTAGGGCAGCCTTCAAAGTTACGATGGGAACGGCTTCATTAGCCGCGAATCAAATTCAAGGCGACGTTGTTTGTGGTATTAGCCTGAGCCAATGCCGCAGTTGAGGCCTGTAATAAGATGTTGTTTCGTGTCAGTTCAGCGGAAGCGGCGGCCACGTCTGTGTCGCGGATTCGGCTGTTTGCTGCTGACATGTTCTCTTCAGCAACCAATAAGTTATTGGTAGTTGAAGTTAAACGGTTCTGGAGAGCTCCAAGATTTGCGCGCATTCCGTTTACGTTCGTCTGCGCAGTGTCAAGTAGGCCAAGTGCCTCTTGGGCGCCTTCTTTTGAATTGTAGTCCAAACCGGCCAGGCTCAAGGCGTCGAGGGTCGCAACGTTGTTTGAAGAGTCAAAGCTGATGCGATCTTCTTCGGCGTTGTTATAAAGACCGACCTGGAAGTCAAAAACCGGTGTTGTGCCATCCAAAAGCTTAGTCGTTCCCCAGGTAGTTACCGAAGCAATACGCTGAAGTTCGTTCTTAAGCTGTTGAATTTCCTTGTCGACGAATCCACGTTCGGTGTCACCGACCGTGTCTGAAGCGGCTTGGATTCCCAATTCACGCATCCGTATAATGATGTTACTGACTTCATTTAAACCGCCTTCTGCGGTCTGAACCATTGAAATACCGTCATTAGCGTTACGGTTCGCTTGGCGGGCAGAGCGGATCTGCGCCCTCAAGTTTTCTGAAATCGCTAAGCCGGCTGCGTCGTCGGCGGCCTTGTTGATTCGGCTACCGCTGGCCAATTTGGCCAAAGAGTCTTGGATCTGATTTTGGCTGCTGACCAGGTTTCTTTGAGCGTTGATCGCGGCCATGTTTGTTGAAACTCGCATTCCCATGATTAAATTCCTCCGTTAGTTTTTTACAATCATCAATAGTCCTCCTTGTTTTAAAACCCGACTTACACAATTTGCGGGCGGCATCCTAGCCTCGATCAGTTTTCCGAAACGGGTACTTCAGTACTTCAACTTACGTACCATAAGTTTCCTTGTACTCTAGACTTATCGTCCTTGAAGCCCCCTTTCGTTTTGGCCACTCCGTTAATGAAGTGAAACCATGCTTGCCTGTGACAAGTAACATTTCGTCTTTGGCGATGGATTCTTGACAGGACTGTAGGCCAATT
Organism: Pseudobdellovibrionaceae bacterium; assembly: GCA_043720065.1. GTDB lineage: Bacteria > Bdellovibrionota > Bdellovibrionia > Bdellovibrionales > UBA1609 > JAIBAM01. Next base: position 27,814 of record JAYSTF010000053.1, read on the forward strand.
GCGACCGACGTCGATGAGAATTGGCCCTTTGACTGATCGAGGCTTGGTGACTCTTGTCTAGCAAAGCCAGACGAAAGAGGCGCCAGCAAAATGGCTTTGGTCGCAGTCCTGGGGCTGTCCGTCTAGTCTGCCTCGACTCTAAATTTAGTTAATTATTTCTATTTAGCCAGAGACGAATTTCATTCGCGACGATTTCCGGATGCGATTCATGAGGGTGATGTGCAAGTTTCGGCAAGCGCTTGATTTCCGCAGCTGGCAAGACTTCGCGGAGGGCTTCAATCGCTCGCCAAGAGACCTGTAAATCGCGCTCCCCCCAAAGGACGAGGATCGGGATCTTTAGGTCAGAGAAAAATTGAGGCAGGCGTGGGTCACTCATCGCTTCAAACGAAGCAAAGAATGTGTGGAAAAGTTGCGGGTCGCGGTAAGGCGCCAAATAATTTTTCATCGAATCACGGTTGAGAGGTCCAGGTCGGCCGATAACCAATCCCGCCACAAAGGGCATGGTGAAGCGGTTGATGAAAAGTTTAAGGTAGCGGCCCTTTTGGCGAAACCGGGCGAGCGGCAAGCGGAAAAGAGCACCGAGCGCAGCCGGCGCAAGCGCAATAATTCTGCAATAGTACGTAGGATCTTTCTTTGCTAGCCCAAGCGCTAGGAGTCCCCCTAAGGAACTTCCGATGATCGCCATAGGCTGAATATTTAAAGAGCGGATACAGCGGTCCAGTCGATCAATCTGAGCGTCCAGACCGTAGCCAAGGTCCGGCGCTTTGGTACTTGCACCGAACCCGGGTAGGTCGATGGCTACTAGCTCATAGTCTTGGGAGAGAAGCGGAATCAAGTATCGCCAAGAGTAGGAGGACGCGCCAAGCCCATGAAGCAATACGAGGGTTGGCCCGTTCCCGACTCTATAATATGTAATTCGGCAGGCGTCGGAGCCGATCACTAGAGGTTCCGGTAAGCCAATCTGATCCCCTGGCCTAAGGCCCAACCAAAGGGCGTAGGCCATGACCGCGACACTGGTTCCAAGCCAAACAAGGACCAGGGTCACCAAAATCGTCGTGGTCAATCAATCTCCATGAAGCGGCAAAAAGCCATACGGCCCGTGAGGTCGTACAATTTTAGCTGGGTTGCTTGCCTGTGTTTCGAGGCATCGTAACCAACTGTGCAGGACTTCGTCATGTCGTCGAAATGGGAGCACTGCTCGCAGGCATAGGTGAACTTCATGTTCATGAAATCCTGCGGATGCACGCGATCGAGGATAAGACTGCGTCTTGACGAGGGAAAATCTTGGTCAGGATTTCGGTTTGACGACATTGACAAGGCCTTTAAAGGACTCAAGTTTAGAGAGCTTAAAAGCTTAGCGCAAATGCGCTATTACAGCAACTTTATAGGTGTGTTTTAGGTATGATCAGTATGGAAAAGTTCACGCAGAAAAGTCAGGAGGCAATTCAAAGTGCAATGGCTTTTGCTGAGGAAAGGCACAATCCCACGGTTGAGCCCGAGCATTTGTTCGAGGCCTTTCTTGATCAAGAGGATGGGCTTATTCCGCGCCTAATTACGTCGGGCGGTGGTCACTTAGATTCATTTACTAGGGATCTCGAACAGCGCCTGGAGGCTTTGCCGACTTTGACTGGCTCTGGGACTGCGCGAACCGGCGCAAGCCAAGTTTTTGTTCGCTTTCTACAGGACGCTGAAAAGCAAGCGAAACAGATGGACGATGAGTATGTGTCGACGGAGCATTTCCTGCTATCCGCGTTGAAATCTGGCGTTGGTGAAGTGACTCGCCTCCTGGAGAAGAATAAGATTCAACTGACTCAAGTTCAAGAGGCTTTAAAATTGCTGCGTGGGAATTCAAAAGTGACTGATGATAATCCGGAAGCGAAGTACGACGCTTTAAATAAATACGCCAAAGACATCACAAAACTCGCGGAAGAGGGGAAACTCGATCCCGTGGTTGGGCGTGACGAAGAGATTCGCCGTGTGATTCAAGTGCTTTCCCGCCGCACTAAAAATAATCCGGTTTTAATTGGCGAACCTGGGGTAGGAAAAACTGCGATTGCTGAAGGCCTTGCTTTAAGAATTATTAATGGGGACGTGCCCGAAGTTTTGAAAGGTAAGCAATTAATGTCTTTGGACATGGGGGCATTAATCGCTGGCGCGAAGTACCGGGGCGAATTCGAAGATCGGCTCAAGGCCGTCATTAAAGAAGTTACGGGCGATGGCCGGGTCATTTTATTTATTGATGAAATTCATACGTTAGTGGGCGCGGGAAAATCAGAGGGAGCGATGGACGCTAGCCAGATTTTGAAGCCGGCGTTAGCGCGCGGTGAACTGCGCTGCATCGGTGCGACCACCCTTGATGAATATCGCAAATTTATTGAAAAAGACAAAGCCCTTGAGCGTCGCTTCCAAACAGTTTTAGTTGATGAACCGTCAGTGCCCGATGCGACTACGATATTGCGTGGTTTAAAAGAGAAATACGAAGTCCATCATGGGGTTCGAATTACGGATTCCGCCATCGTCGCGGCAGTGAAACTGTCGCATCGGTATATTACAAATCGGTTCCTCCCAGATAAAGCTATCGATTTAATGGACGAAGCGGCAAGTCGATTAAGCATTGAAATCAACAGTGTTCCATCCGCGATTGACGAAATTCAGCGCAAGGCTTTTCAACTCCAGATTGAGAGAGAAGCTCTTAAAAAGGAAAAGGATTTAGGGGCCCGTGATCGACTCGGAAAGATCGAGTCCGAGTTAAAGGAGATGGAGAGCCGCTTAAGTACGCTTAAATCTCAGTGGGATTTAGAAAAGGGCGGCATCGGAAATTTAAAGGAAACAAAACAAGAAATTGAAAACATGCGAGTTCAGATTGAACGTGCCGAGCGCGAGGGCCAGTTAGAGCGGGCTGCGGAATTGAAGTACGGCAAACTGCCGGCGCTGGAAAAGAAGCTTGAAAAGTTAAACCAGGACATTCAAAACCAACCCAAAGACACGGTTCGAATGTTGAAAGAAGAAGTGGGGCCGGAAGAGATCGCGCAAGTCGTCGGTCAGTGGACAGGTGTTCCGGTTAGTAAAATGCTTGAGTCCGAAAGCGAAAAACTTCTCGGCATGGAAGATTATTTAAGCGCTAGAGTAGTTGGCCAGGATCAGGCCCTGACGGTTGTTGCCGACGCGATTCGGCGAGCTCGTGCGGAAATTTCTGATCCCCGCAGGCCCATTGGAACCTTTATTTTTCTTGGACCTACCGGCGTCGGTAAAACTGAGACGGTCAAAACTCTGGCCGAATTTATGTTTGATACGGAGGACTCTATTGTCCGCATCGACATGTCGGAGTACATGGAAAAACATTCGGTTTCCCGCCTAATTGGCGCGCCTCCCGGATACGTGGGTTACGAAGACGGTGGCCAGCTGACGGAGAGAATTCGCCGCCGCCCCTATTCTGTGGTCTTGCTAGATGAAATTGAAAAAGCGCACCCAGAGGTCTTCAACGTTCTATTGCAAGTTTTGGACGATGGTCGATTGACTGATGGCCAAGGGCGTACTGTTGATTTTAAAAACACGATCATAATCATGACTTCGAATGTCGGTTCGCATGCACTTGTGGATGAAAAAATGAGTCGCGAGAAGAAAGAAACGGCGGCGCTCGAGGCGTTAAGACAAAATTTCCGCCCAGAATTTTTGAATCGGATCGATGAAATCGTGGTCTTCAATAATTTAAGCGAAGAACAGATTCACGGCATTGTTCTAGTTCAGCTGGCGCAAGTGGCGCAGCGTTTAGCGGAAAAGAAGATTCAGGTGGAATTTGCCGACTCTGCCATCAAGCACTTGGCAGCCCGCGGGTTTGACCCGCTTTACGGCGCCCGCCCGCTAAAGCGCGCCATTCAAACCGAAGTCTTAAATCCGCTGGCTAAGGAGATCATTTCCCATAAAGTCAGTGCGGGAGCGACGGTGCGCGTGAGCGCCGAGGGCGGCGTCCTTAGATTCAAGCAATAAGGGCATTAATACCTTGATTTTACAGCCCATTTGACATACCTAGTCATACACCCAATCAACTCTTCAACCGGAGACTAGCTTCACGATGTTTTCAGGTATTGTCGAAGCCCAGGTGCCAGTGCTTGCAGTTCAATCACGTACCAGCGGAATTGAACTGCGCCTGGAGCGCCCGGAAAATTTCGTCGACGTTCACACGGGCGATAGCATCGCGGTGAACGGAGTTTGTTTAACCGTTGAAGCGTTGGACCCAAAGTCGCTTGTGTTTACCCTTGGTCTTGAGACTTTAAAAGTCACAGGCTGGGATCCGAACCATCTCTCACGGCTTTCGATGAATCTTGAACGATCTTTAAAAATGGGCGAGCGGCTGCATGGCCATATAGTTTCGGGGCATGTGGACTCGGTCGCCAAAATTCTCGCGGTCGAAGATTTAGACGGTTGGCGCCGTCTGGTGATTTCCCTGACTCCGGAGATGCGACCCATGATTTGGCTTAAGGGGAGTATTGCGGTCCAAGGCGTAAGCCTCACGGTGAATCTCGTGCATGCTGACCGGTTCGAAGTAGGGCTCATTCCTGAAACACTTCGCCGCACGAACCTTGGCTCATTAAAAGCCGGAGATCCTGTGAATCTTGAAGCCGACCAAATGGCCCGTGGCCTGATTCATTGGCTTTCAATCCATCCGGGGCCGCAATGGAATTAAACTCAATCCCTGAATTACTCGAAGATATCCGTGCCGGAAAAATGGTGATTCTCGTTGACGACGAGGATCGCGAAAACGAAGGGGACTTAATTATCGCAGCGGATTACATCACTCCCCAGGTTATTAATTTTATGGCGACGGAAGCCAGAGGTTTGATTTGTTTGGCATTGCCCTCGCAGCAGATCGAACGGCTTGGGCTACCGCTCATGGTGAAGGACGATCATAACCGCTCAGCAAACCGCACTGCCTTCACAGTCAGTATTGAGGCGTCTAGCGGTGTCTCCACGGGAATTTCCGCGGCGGATCGCGCGCATACAATCAAGGTGGCATCCAATCCCGCGGCGAAGCCTTCGGATGTGATTGTCCCAGGACATATTTTTCCGATTCGAGCTCAGGAAGGCGGCGTTTTAAAGCGCGCCGGCCACACGGAAGCAAGCGTGGACTTGGTCCGCATGGCAAGCCTCAATCAGGCGGCGGCGATTTGCGAGATCATGAATCCCGACGGCACAATGGCGCGCTTACCCGATCTCGTCGTTTTCGCAAAAAAGCATAACTTGAAAATTGGCTCGATTGAGAACTTAATTAACTACCGCATTCAGACCGAAACGTTCGTTGAAGAGGTAAGCCGTTATCCACTTGTGAGCCACCTCGGGTCGGGCTTTGAAGTCAGGGTATTTCAAGATGATATTGGTGGTCGTGAGCATTTGGCTCTCGTTAAAGGTTATCTCCCCGGTGAAGACCCAGTTATGGTCCGGGTTCATTCTGAGTGTGTCCTCGGCGATGTCTTTTTTGATCAGAAAACTAGAAGTGGTGAGTATCTCAGGGCCGCAATGGAGCGCATCGACCAGGAAGGCCGTGGAGTTATTCTTTACCTTCGCAATTCGGATAGCATGCGCCAAGGCGTATCGACGGACGAGCGCGATTACGGCGTTGGGGCTCAGATATTACGGGCACTTGGACTCCATAAAATTAGATTATTGACCAATCATCCCGCCAAGCGTGTCGGATTAAAGGGCTATGGCCTTGAGATCGCCGAAACGGTCGCGATGTTCCCAGAGTCAAAAATAGCCGCCAACTCATTAACCGATCAGCCGCCAGCGGAGTGCTAAAGTGAAGACGAATTTTCGCATCGGGGTGGTGACATCTCGTTTCAACCCTAAGGTCACTGAGCGTCTTGAGCAAGGCGCACTATCCCGCTTAAGTGAATTGGGCATTGAGCCTGAGATGGTGAATGTGACCCGAGTACCCGGAGCGTACGAAATTCCCCTCGCGGCAAAGTGGTTAATTGAAGAGGCTCGTTGCGATGCTGTTATTGCGCTAGGTGCAGTTATTCGCGGTGATACGGCTCACTTTGATTATGTTTGTAACTCTGTGGAAAGAGGCTGCACGATTTTGCAGCTCGAAAAAGGCTGCCCGGTCGTGTTTGGAATTTTAACCACCGACACGGACCAGCAAGCTATGGACCGCGTTGGCGGCAGTCACGGCCACAAGGGTCGCGACGCGGCCGACGTCGCTCTTGAAATGTTAAACTTAAAGGAAGAGATCCAGTCCCCTACACACCCCAAAGGAGGCGTCTTGTGAAGCAAGATTCTACAACGGTTACGACGACATTCACGATCAATCACGTTTTGTTGCGCTTGAGCGAGCGGATGAGCAGCTACAATGCTCGTCTTATGCTGACCGCTGCGATGTTAAAATCGGGCGTTGAAGCACAAGAAAATGAACTTAGTAGCAGCGACGCCAAGGCAATTTGCCTTGCGTTGATTAACAAAGGCGGACCATCCTTTCAGGTGGGTCAGGACCTTCATCGCGTGCTTCAGTAGAAGCCGGAAAAGGCTAGAGCATTTTGAGTGAGCTAGCACCGCGCAGTGATGCGCTAGCAGAGACGAAAAAACGGCGAAGAGAGATCCTGTGGATTATTTCTCTCGCCGTTTTATTTTTGCTACTCACCTGGATTGAAGTTCGGCTCTTTAGTTTTTCGCAGACGCTGCCGTTTGAGCATTCGATCTTTTTTCTTGGCCTCGTTAATTTCAATATTATCGTCTTTTTACTGCTTTTCTTTTTGATTTTTCGCAACATCGTCAAAATTTTTGCGGAGCGGCCCGCGGGAATGTTTGGCTCGAGCCTAAAGGGGAAGCTAGTCGCTGCCTTTGCAACTTTCAGTTTTGTTCCGACGGCGCTTATGTTTCTTGTCTCGGTATTTTACATTAACAACAGTTTCGACAAATGGTTCAGCGAGAAAATGGCGGGCGTCTTAAAAAGCTCGCTTGAAGTCACCAACGCGTACTATTTGTCGGCAAAGAAAAAAAATTATCATTTTGCCTCTCAAGTGGCGGATTCCCTCAAGAACCAGTCGGACCGAAATCTTACGCAAACACTTAATCAAATGCGGTCGCTTTATAGCCTTGATGCGGTCGAGTATTATCCGGGGATGTTCGGTAAAAGGGTAACCGCAGTCTCGAAGGCCGACGCCGTACCAATTATCCCACCGGTTTCGATGGAGTTTCTGCAAAGGGGAGTTGTGCACCGTGCAGAGGCCAGTACCACACATCATTTCGAAGGCGGAGATCTTGTCCGCGTAATTGTGCCAGTGAACGTCGGCTATCGTAAGGGCGCTGTTGTAGTGTCGACTTTTATTCCACTCTCTTTAATTAGTCGGATGGATGATATCGCCTCCGCTTACGAAGATTTTCGGGACGCCAATCCATTGGAGTACCCCGTAAAATCAATTTACCTCGTCATCCTGGTTCTAATGACGCTCGTGATTTTGTTGGGCGCGACTTGGTTTGGGTTTTATTTGGCCAAACAATTGTCGATTCCGATTGAAGAACTTGGTGAAGCGACGAAGCGAGTGGCTCGCGGTGATTACCAAAAGGTGAGCCGGATTTCCGGCTCGGCCGAATTGAACGAATTGATTGCAAACTTTAACTCAATGACTACTACGCTTGAGCAGTCGGAGAAAGAGGTCCGTCAAGCCAACCAAAACCTTCAGACCACATTGGCTCGGCTTGACGAGCACACTCGCTACATGGAAGTCGTGGTTTCCAACGTGAGTACGGGCGTTATTTCGGTCGACCAAAACGGTACGATCACCATGATCAACCGGCACGCAGCTAAGCTTTTGGAAATGAATGCCAAGTCGTATGTCGGGAAACAGGCGAGCGAAATTCTTTCGCCTGAGTATTACGCGATCTTTGCTGACTTGCTCTCTTCGATGAAAAAACATAAAGCCCAAGCTATCGGCAAAGAAGTTCGGGTGACCGTTGGCGGAAATCAAATACCATTGCAAATTACGCTCTCCGTTCTATATGACGACAAAGACCAGGAAGTTGGAAAAGTTCTAACCTTCGATGATTTGACGACGGTCTTGCGCGCCCAGAGGGCGGCGGCATGGACGGAAGTCGCCCGGCGGATTGCCCATGAGATTAAGAACCCGCTGACGCCGATCAAGCTTTGCGCCGAGCGCTTACAAAAGAAATTTGGCGGCGATATCGCTGATCCGGTATTCACTCAGAACATCAACATGATTATTGGCCAGGTCGATAGCTTAAAAGATCTGGTCAATGAGTTTAGCAACTTCGCGCGACTGCCGAGAGCGAATCCGATTTTGAGTTCCCTCAATCAAGTGATCAATGAATCCTTCCAGCTTTTCGTTGAAGCCCATCGCGACTGTTCATTTGACTTCAGCGCCGACAACACCTTGCCTGATTTTAAGTTCGACCCCGACCAAATCAAGCGCGTGATGACAAATCTTATCGACAACGCCGTTGCGGCTGTGAGCGAGTCCCCGGAAAAACAAATCGAAATTAAGACTCATTATGATGCCACGCTTCGTATCGCCCGAATCACAGTTACCGATTCTGGCCTGGGCATCCCAAAGGCCTTAAGAGACCGCATTTTTGAGCCTTACGTGACGACAAAGGCCCACGGTACAGGGTTGGGACTTGCCATCGTGAAACGAACGGTAGAGGATCACCACGGTTTCATTCGTGCGTTGCCCCACCAGCCAAGAGGAACCAAAATCGTTATTGAGTTACCCGTAGTTGACGTAAGCCAATCTGGGACGCTTGTGCGGCCCAAAGAAGATTGGCAAGGAGTGCAAGATGTCTGAAGCGAAAACAAAAATCCTTGTCATCGACGATGAGAGGGCTATTTGCGAAGTTTTAGCCGCTTCCTTACGTGATGATGGATTTGAAGTCCACACGGCGAACGAAGGCGTTTCAGGGCTTGCCGCTATTCGAGAGCTTAAGCCAGACATCTGCCTTCTCGACATTTGGATGCCGGGAGAGATTGACGGGCTCGAAGTTCTTCGCCAGTCAAAAGAGTTGGGTAACGCTTCCCAAATTATTATCATGTCGGGTCATGGAACAATCGAAACCGCGGTGAAAGCCGTGAAGCTAGGAGCTTGGGATTTCGTTGAAAAACCGCTCTCAATGGATCGCATTTCAATTCTGATTCAGAACATCCTTTCATTTCGCACTGAGCAGCGCGAGAAAAATATGCTGCTCAATAAGCTTCGTAAGAATATCGCATTGGTCGGAGAAGGGCCGGCGATGCGCCATATGAAGCAGATGATCACTCGGGTTGCGCCCACGCCAAGTTGGGTGCTTATCACGGGCGAGAATGGCACGGGGAAAGAGCTCGTGGCCCAAAACATTCATTATTTAAGCCCTCGCGCTAGCCGTTCGTTCGTCGAAGTCAACTGTGCCGCGATTCCAAAAGATCTCATTGAAAGCGAACTTTTCGGTTATGAAAAAGGCGCTTTCACGGGCGCGGATAAACCGAAAAAAGGAAAATTTGATTTTGCCAATGGTGGAACAATTTTCCTCGATGAAATCGGTGACATGAGCATCGAAGCGCAAGCAAAAATCCTGCGAATTCTTCAAGAACGGGTTTTCCAACGAGTGGGTGGCAATCAAAACATCGAAGTCGATGTTCGCGTGGTCGCGGCCACAAACAAGAATTTGGCTGAAGAAATCAAAGCCGGCCGGTTCCGTGAAGATCTATACTACCGACTGAATGTCATTCCTTTCGTCGTGCCACCACTTCGCGACCGTAGCGAAGACGTGCCCTTGCTCGCGGGCCACTTCGGCGATCATTATGCGCGTGAAGGTGGTTTTAGAACTAAGGTTTTCTCAACCGACGCTCTTCAGGTCATGCAGAATTACGCTTGGCCGGGCAATGTGCGCGAACTCAGAAATTTTGTGGAGCGAGTTTACATCCTGACTCCAGGCGATTTCGTGGACGTTCACGATCTGAAGTTTGCTGGTCTTAGTGAAGGGGAGCCCGGAGGGGAGAGCGAAATGCTTTCATTCCGCGACGCCCGGGCGCGTTTTGAACGCGAATTTTTGATCAAGAAAATTGGCGAGAACAACGGCAACATTAGCAAGACAGCTGAAACGATTGGGCTTGAGCGCAGTTACCTGCACCGCAAGATCAAGGCGTACGGCATCGACGTTTGAAAGACAGGCAACATGAAATGGACATCTTCGTTTCTTTTCACGCTCAAAGAAGTTCCGACCGACGCTGAAATCCCAAGCCATATTTTAATGGTTCGCGCCGGCTACATCCGGAAAGTGGCGCCAGGGATTTTCACCTACGGGCCTTTGGCCTTAAGAGCCATTAGGAAGTTCGAGAAAATCGTTCGTGAAGAGCTAGACAATCGCGGTTGCACTGAAATCCTAATGCCGATGGTTCAACCTAAGGAGCTTTGGGATGAAACCGGCCGTTGGGAGAAAATGGGCGCAGGCCTACAGAAATTTAAAAACCGTAACGGTCATGATTTTTGCCTTGGTGCCACCCATGAGGAAGTCACAACCGATTTTGTTCGCCAGCAGGTGAAGAGTTATCGCGATCTGCCCGTGAATCTTTATCAGATTCAAGCGAAGGTAAGGGACGAGATCCGACCACGCTTTGGTCTTTTAAGGGGCCGCGAGTTCATCATGAAGGACGCCTATTCTTATGACCGAACTTTCGATGATGCCCAGAAAAGTTATAAGTTACTGCGTGAAGCTTACACCGCGATCTTTGGCCGTTTAGGTGTTGAATTTCGCGTGGTTAAAGCCGACACCGGAAGCATCGGCGGCGATCAATCAGAAGAGTTCCATATTTTAGCAGAAAGTGGCGAAGACCAACTCTTCGTTTCTGACAAAGGTGATTTTGCGGCGAACGCGGAGATTTGCCCAGCCCTCGACACAGCAAGCGTGGCCACTGGAGCGGCTTCTCCAGCGCCAATGGAAGAGTTCGCGACTCCAGGTTTGAAGTCCATTGGTAGCTTATCTAAGGCACTGAAGATTCCTGAGAAAGAACTTGTGAAGACAATGTTCTTCTCCGCAAGTGATGATCCAAAGACCCTAAAGCCTATTGCGGTTTTGCTCAGAGGGAACGATGAAGTAAATCCGATTAAGCTTAAGAACTTTTTGAAATTGGCGAATCCACCATTGATGTTAACGGATGACGAAGTGAACGCGACTACTGGAGCTTATCCGGGAAGTTGCGGTCCGGTGGGCCTCAAGATTCCGGTCTATATGGATTTTGGCGTTGAGGGTATCAGAAACTTTATTGTCGGTGCCAACAAAAATGGTTTTCATTTGAAGAACGTAAATTCAGGACGTGATTTCAAACCAACAGCCGTCGCGGATCTGCGATTGGCCAAAGCGGGCGACAAAAGTCCCGATGGTGGAAATCTCAAAGCCATTCGTGGCATTGAAGTGGGCCATATTTTTTATTTAGGCACAGTGTATTCCGCAGCGATGAAGGCGAATTTTCTAAATGCCAGCGGGCAGCTCGAACCAATTCAAATGGGTTGCTACGGAATCGGGATCAGCAGAACCGTACAGGCTGTCATCGAGCAGTCCCACGACAAGGACGGCATCGTTTGGCCGCTTTCTTTAGCGCCCTATCCAGTTCATATTTGCCTCCTTGATCCCCAAGATCCCGCTGTGGCCAGCGCAGCACAAACCATCGAAGACGAACTTGCCGCCAAGGGTGTCGAGTCCTTTGTCGACGATCGCGAAGAACGGCCGGGCGTGAAGTTCAAAGATGCAGACCTGCTCGGTATGCCTTTGAGAGTGAACGTCGGTGGCCGGGGACTAGCCGCTGGAAAAATCGAGTTGGTGGTACGGAAGACCAAAGAAACAAAAGAGGTCGCGCCCGCGCAAGCCTCCGCCGCAATCTACGAATGGCTGACTTCCAACGGGTACAAAGCCTGAGGTGCCCGTCGACTTTTCTCCACTCAGTGCATCATCTGGACCCGCCCAATGGCGGGTCCAGATG
>JAYSTF010000054.1:0-38186 GCA_043720065.1 Pseudobdellovibrionaceae bacterium
GGGTCCAACAAATCCGTTGAGAATTTTTTCTGCATCAGCACCAGTTACTTTCATTGAAATCTTGCTGCCAGTTACGTTTAACCAAGAATCCAGGACAATTTCTGGTTAAAACGCGACACCGGTCTATGTCCGTGTAATTTTCTAAAATTTTATAAATAGGGATATTGATGTCTGAAATAACTGTGAAGAGAATTGGCTCCGCAAATGGAGCCCGCTCTCCCGAAAATGTTGACCGCATTGTTCTACGGCGGATGGAGAATGATCGGCTTCAAAGCTGGACCGTATCGCTTAACGAACGGTTCGATGGAATGATCCGAGTTACCAAGAGTGATCTGGCCAATTTCCTTATTCGCCAACATGCAGAGAATTTAAGCGAACCCGAAATCAAGCTGATAGAAGCTGAACTGTTTGATGAGGTTCGCTGGCTTAACTGGGCGCTTACTAAAGTTCGACAGGCAAAGAAGGCGGGGCAAGCCTTGTCTTTAAATGACCTAATGGTTAAGCGGGATACTATTAGACGGCAAACGGACACCTCGTCCAAAAAGATCCAAAGACAACGGCGAACACCTGTGAATTCAGTTGGCGTGAGGGCAGAGATGCCAGACCCAAATGAGGACTAATCGTGATCAGATTAGTCAAAAAATAGTTGCGGATAGCTAGTTTAGTGTACTATAGTGTCTTATGGGTCAATTCCGGTTCGTGGCATGGCTTCTTCTTTGGTATATTCAAAAGGATGCCTTTGAATTTGAGTGGGACGACGGCAACTCGTCAAAGAGTGTCACGAAACACGGGATTGAATTGACTGAGGTAGAATCGGTCTTTGAGTTGAGGCTGGCGGCTCCGATGGGAGAACAAGTTTCACAACCCATTCATGAAGAACGGCTTTGCATTGTTGGGCCAAGTCACAAAGGGCGATTGATCTCGGTGGTGTTCACACTTAGGGACGGCAAAGTCCGCCCAATCAGTTCCCGGAAGGCAAATCGCAAGGAGAAAACAAAGTATGAAGAGATACGCAAAATCACTGAAGGAATATGACAAGATTGAATTCGATACGTCGGATATCTTGGCGGAAATGAGTCGTCTAAAGGGTGCTCGCAGGAAACCTACCAGCGTTGCTCTTGATGAAAAGACCATTCAGGATCTGAAAGATATGGCTCATAAAAAATCCATACCTTATCAGATCCTAATGAGACTACTCATTGCCGATGGCCTTCGCCGAATGAAGAAGGCCATTTAGGGCTTTTTGTTTTCAAACCGATTCTAATTTTGTTCGCCGACCTTGGTGTTGGCGCTCCTTCCGCCTGTCGTCTTTTTTTCTCCGTCAAAACCTTAGATCTCTTTAATATGCGAAACCCCGCAAAACATTAATGCGCGCGACTTTCGCTTGAATTTTTTCTGGAGTTACATGATAGTAAAATCGTTTAGTTCACATTTAGCATACCCCCCCCCACGAGAGGCTTGGCTAGACTGGATCTTGCTACTTGGCAATGACGAAATGACTCAAAGCAAAAGGTCCTTTACTTCTTGCGCGGGCAAGGACTTGGCCGAAATTTGTTCGACACCAACTAAGACGCGCTGTTATTTCAAGCGATAAATATTTGTCCAAAGGCTGGTGTCGAACGGATGTGTCGGATCCCATTTGCCAAATAAATTGACCGGAACAATCGTATTAACCCTTTCAAATCCAAGGGAAAGAAGGATGTTTTCGGTTTGGTCGCTTAACATGTCACTGTAAAGGCGATTCTCCATGGTCATGTAGCCGTGGGATGACAGACTTTTTGCCACATTCTCAAGAATCATGCGGCGGCCTTCACCTGTGTAGTGCATCAGCACGTTCGAAAGAAAAATCACATCTAAGCGCTCAAGCAGAGGTCGGCCTGAACGATCTAGAATCTAATCCTTAAAGGCCTGGATGGGCCCAACTTCCCGTTGGCCTAATTGGCGCCTAACAGCACCCAAAAGGATTCCGTTTAGTTCAGAATAAAACTCTTTAGAATCAAATACTTGAGGTTAAGTAGGTAAATTTTGTAACTCATTATATACATTTTAGAAAAATCGCCTATAATGAGATACATATGCCGGCTCAAGCACCATTAAGTAGTCCTGCGCTTTACAAGGTCCTAAGGGATCTTGGCCGACGGATTCAAGCGCGTCGGAAGGCGTTAAAAATAAGTTCTGTCACAACAGCAGAGTCAGCAAACATTTCTAGAATGACTTTGAACCGTATCGAGCGTGGTGAAGCTTCTGTAACAATAGGCGCCTACCTTAATGTCATTTCTGTATTGGGTCTTTCGTTGAAGCTGGATGATGCGCTTTTGAATAATCAATCTTTACAAAGGCCCGCTTTCAAACTGCCAAAGAAAATTCGCTTGGCAGACTATCCAAACCTTAAGCGATTGGCTTGGCAGCTCAAGGGGCGGGAAGAAATCAGTCCGAGAGAAGCATTGAATCTTTATGAGCGGAATTGGCGACACGTTGACTTGAACCAAATGGACGATGATGAGAGAGAGTTGCTTCAGGGACTAGTTGCAACTTTAGGGAAGGGCAGACTCCTTGTTTAAGCGAGAACACCACCTCCGTATTGCGACAGTTCTTCAATCTCTCGACGCCGACCTATTGCGATCGCAAGGCTGTCTTTTTGGAGGAGGAACAGCCATTGCATTATCTCATGGTGAGTATCGTGAATCTATTGATATCGATTTTTTAGTTTCAGACAAGGCTGGGTTTCGAGAGCTCCGACAACTGCTAACAGATTCGGATGGCATATCGGCCATTGTTCGCAAAAATTCCCACCTTGCTTTGGCTCGAGCTATTCGTGCGGATCAATATGGAATTCGCACCATGCTGAGCATAGGAGGAGTGGAAATAAAATTCGAGATTGTTTTTGAGGCCCGGATTGAATTGGAGCCGGCAGGATCCAATGATCAAATTTGTGGAGTTTCCACATTGACCCAATTGGATATGGCAACAAGTAAACTCCTCGCCAATTCAGATCGATGGTCGGATGACTCCGTTTTCAGTAGAGATCTCATTGATCTTGCCATGCTGGAATTACCTAGCAAGATGCGAAAGAAGGCGATCGAAAAAGCTTCCGCCGCGTACGGCAAAAGTATTGAGAGGGACTTAAAAAAAGCAGTGGCGAATCTCAAGACACGACGAGGACGGCTGAGACAATGCATGAACTCGTTGAAGATCACCACGGTCCCTGAAGCTCTTATGTGGAAACGAATGAAAGACCTCATAGGACCACCCATAGAATCAGTCTAGCTGACTGTAACCATCAGATGTTGAATGCGTCGGCTGACTTTTTCGTGATCTGATATTCGTTTTAGAACTTCAGTTGGCTCGATCACCTTGTTCACATCGCCCAAATCTTCAGCTTCGACGTTCTTCATCTGTACTTTTTCGCAATGAATGGATCGCTTCGACATTTTTTTATCGACGACATGTGCTTCAAATTTGGGTTCATGTGGATCGCCAGTGGATCACACCTCTCTGCCTTCGACCTTCCGGTCTCCCATTAGCACAGACGTCAGCTTCTCTATTAATACCGTTTTGTTTACTGGCTTTGTTAGATAGCCATCAAATCCCGCCTTCTGGGCGCGTTCTCGCTCTTCTCTCAAGGCATGTGCAGTCAGCGCAATGATAGGTAGAGTATATCCTTTGGCGCGAATTGCCTTTAGAGCCTCATAGCCATCCATCTCTGGCATTTGAATGTCCATTAGGATCATATCAAATGGCTCACTGAGAGCTCTCTCCGCACCCTCGCGGCCGTTGTTTGCGGTGGTCACTTGCACGCCAGAATCTCTGAGAAAACGCTGAACTAGAAACTGATTATCCAATGAGTCTTCGACCAACAAAAGTTTTTTATTTTTAAGCAGGCCGGCTGGCGGAGCCTCCTTTGGCGTTTCCACTTTAACTGCACCGACTTCATTGGGCGCGCCACAACAGAAGGTGAGCTCAAATGTCGTGCCCTTACCAGGTGAGCTTTCCACCAATCGAAGATCGCCTTGAAGGGCGGTTGCAAGCCGTTTTGAAATCGCTAGGCCCAATCCAGTGCCACCAAATCGTCTAGTCATAGAAGAGTCGCCTTGGACGAATGGCTCGAACACTCTTTCTTGCTGCTCCTTCGTCATACCCATTCCGCTATCGGAAATAATCACTTTCAAGCGCGATGATTTGGAGCTTCTATCTTCGACTGAAAACCGCACCTTGACTGTTCCACGCTCTGTGAACTTGATTGCGTTACCGATCACGTTAATTAAAATTTGTCGCAACCGCGTTGGATCAGAGCTGATTTTGGCAGGAACCATTTCATCAACTGAAACGTGTAGCGCAACTCCCTTTTCCTCTGCCTTAAACCGCATGCTGGCGCTGATGTCATCTACCACATCTTTTAATGGAAATACGACGCGCTCGATTTCTAGCATGTCAGCTTCAACCCGTGAGAGGTCTAAGATTTCACCGATTACGCTGGTGAGAAGCCTGGTGTTCCGGCCAATCGTGTGGACCCATTGTTTCTGCTCAGCCGGAAGTCCCACATACTCATTATGAAGATCCGCAAATCCTTTTTATTAATGGTTTTTCTCAGCTTCAGCCTCACAGGCTGTAGGGAAACCGCCTCCCGTAGGGCTGCAATTTAATGGAAAACCCAACAAAGATCAAAGAGTGACGAGTCATCCCGCCCGGGAAATATTCAGATTTCGAAAAACCTTTAGCCTGGTTCCCCGGGCCCCTGAACTTAGGTCTAACCGCACTCTAGTCTCGACCGCAAGCGGCCGATTCTAAGACGAGGTAATCGTGGCGAAAATCCTAATCGTCGGCGATGATAGAATGATAGTGAAATCTGATAATAAACAAAAACTTTTGATAAATGCAGTGGTCTGGCAAAACTTAATTGATTTAGAGATCGGCGGGAACCCCGGCTTTGTAAACGAACTTATCAACACATACATCTCCTCAGTACCAGGAGTGACTGAGGAATTGAAAATCGCAAGTAATCGGGGTGCCTTTAAAAAACTGCAAGACGTCGCCCACCTTTTCAAATCAAGCTGTCACAGCGTCGGCGCACTCGACCTCGCCGACGAATTAGATAAAATAGAAGCGGATGCAAAAAAGGCCACGCCAACCGTTAATCGGCAACTTGTGGAAGAGGTGCTTGCCAAAATAAAGTTAGTTGCCGCCGAGTTAGAATCGCGCCGCCGCTGACAGTAATGACCTAAAATCTATGGTTTTACGGCGGAGACAACTACTAGCCCTCTACGAGAAGGAGTCTTCTTAAGATGAAGTAATAGTGGTGTACCATGAGGTCGCCTGACCAGCTTGCACACATTAATGATTCCGCCAGACAATCCATTTTTCCCGTTAGCGTCTCATATTCATCGCCAAGCCCAAGCATATGCCCGAGCTCATGGGCGATCGTTACGGATGTCCACTTCCTGCTCCAAAACTGATCGTAAGGCCCACGAGTTTCGTCCAACACCTTTACGCTAAAATGCGCCTTGTCGTCGGACTCTGCGAGTTCGAATTTAAAAGAGTAGTCAAAATCCATAACGACTCGGTCGTGATTCCACTTTGCTTCCGCTTGCTGGATTTTTTCCGCAAAATTGACCAAATCTTCTGCCGTGGCGTCCTCTAAAAACACTCTAACATTTAGAACAACCGTGTTAGGTGCCGGTCGGATGAGATCGTACTTATATTTTTTCCGAAAAAATCCTGCATAGGTGATTCTTCCTTCAATGCGTTCCGTCGTTTGCGAAAGATTCTTTGCCGCAATTACTTCCGGCAGCGGGAAAGACTTGAGCGTGTCGCGCAAGTGAACTCGAAAAGATTTAAAGGACTGATCCGGCTTTAGTTCCCGTAAGGTTTGCGGAAAAAGAAGCTCGTAAAGCCAAGCATAGTCTCTATCGTTTTGCGTTTCGGCTTCCGAAGATTCCACCGGAGGAATTCCATAATCTTCCCGCCAGAGGTCTTCTTGTTCTGCGCCAACGCCAACACCAAATAGCAGCAAAAGAAAGCCGATGTATACTTTCATAAAAAAATAATTTCACGGTACGTAGTGACTTGCAACCTTAGAGGGGGCCACTTACGCAGTAGCTCGTTAAGATCAATCTGGGTAGGCTAGAGGAGTCCAGCGATAGCCGTTGCCGTAGACTGTAATCAAGCGGATTTTTCTGGAGTCAAGCTTACGTCTTAATTTGCTGACCGCTACATCAACAATTCGTTCCGTCGTATGGGGCTTGTCTCTCCAAACCTGAACAATTAGTCTTTTTCTGGAAATCACCTCATTGGGGTGATTTGATAAATAATGAATCAGCTGCACCTCGAGCGGCGTTAACCGCAAATTTTCACTGGACAGCAAGTTAACTAGCATCGCGTAAGGCTCCGACGTTAGAGAGATGTAATAAAATTTAATTTAGTTTATAGACGTCAGCTTAAACACTCAATCGCGAACTTATTAAACTAAGTTAATTTGCTGCCAAGCAGTACAATGTTGTAAATACGGCGTTAAGAGGTGGGGCTGGCTCGGGAGCCGAACCAGCTGAAGGTCTTGGTCAGCGATACAAAATCTCTTTAAGGAACCTAGTCTGCTCAGTCGTGTAGAGCTCGAGAATGTCGCTTTTGCTCATTTTATAAAGTTTTACGAGCTTAGGCAGATAATCCATCGGCGGCATTGATACGCCGCGCTCCCAATTAGAAATAAACTGGCCCGTAGAAAGCCCCAGAGCATTGGCAACATCTGCTTGAGTGAGTCCCGCGTCGACTCTGCGGTCACGGAAATAGTCTCCAATGCGCGAGAAGGCTGGTTTACCAATGGCTTTTTTAGGTTGTCGCACTTTGAAATCCTCCCAAAATTAGAAATCGAGTGACTGTTTATACGGCTACCATCCCGGCCACTCTTTGGCAATAATAAGAATTTATTTAGGCTGCGCGTTTGAAAGATCGTCTAAAACAGAGTTTTTCCCCGGGATTAGATAACTCCTGTTTTGGTGCGCCTTTTCAGCGAATTCTTCTATTTCGTTCAGTAAGCGCGAGAGCCGTGCCAGGCGATAAAATGGTACCGCAGGGAAGAGGTGGTGCGTGAGATGATAACTTACGTTGTGCGGTCCGAAAAAAAAGGCCTCATACCATGGTGCCAAAACATTCCGTGACGCCGCCAATTCGTGCTCTCGACCCAAACCGAAATGTTCTGCCATGCTCCGAATCCTCTGGATCCAAGGGAAAATGAAAAACAGGGGCACTAGCCAATACATAAGATAGACTCCCCATCCGTCCACGGCCGTGAGCAGGGCTGAAATTCCGGCCATATACATCAGTTTTAATTTCCAGCGGGAGCGAAATGAAAAATAGAACGCAAGATTTGCCCATTCCAGAGGGCACCTTGCAAAATTGATTAAAAGGTCTCGATATAGCACAGCCTTTGGCTTTGGGAATTGCCAAGCGGGCTGCTTAATTTTTCTCGTCCAGTCTGGATCATTGTCCGAATTTAAGTGCCGATGGTGGGCCTGGTGATGTACTCGGTAACCCGCGGTGTCCGCTAGCAGGGGAAAGGCCGCGAAAAAATCACTCATGAAGTCGTTAACCGTGGCGTTTTTATGAAGGCGGAAGTGGGCGCCTTCATGCATTAGGACTAATAGGGCGTGCTGACGTCCTGCAATAACTGTAATACATAAAAAATAAGCCCAGATTGTAGGCACGGCTTCACCAAATGCAATCGCTGAGGCGATAAAAATCCAATCGTAAACGAAGGCCCAGCTCGACGCCAACGGATTGAGGCGCGAGAGCTCCGTCAACTGCTCGCGAATTTTATCGTGCGATCTAATTCGCATACCTAACTGGTGGTTGTCATGAACATTTTTAACTAAATTGAAGCCCTGCATATCTCATGTTTCGGCATTTACCGCATTGTCGCCAAACCTAAATTAGTATAATTTAATAAACAGATTTTTAGTTAAAGAAATAGCGGGGGCTATCCGAGAACTAAAGCATGCCAACGGTGTATGACCCTAATCATCTCCAATATTGCATTTTACCTGGAAGAGTGACGAAACCGACCCCGGGATTTGACCTTCATGCCGAGACATATCGCTTCTGGAAAAAGTTCTGGCTAGATGAAATGGCAATCAGCGGTGGCGATAAAAAATATGTCAGCGCCGATGATTTCCTGCGCCAAACTGAGATTCTAATCGTCACGGCGAAATCACAAATAGTCGCCATGGTAATGTCCAGTCTTTATGACCTGTCGTCGCCGGCTTCGCGGGAAGCGAAATATTTTGAGAAACTAGATGAAACAATGTTTCAGGAAATCTGCAAAACCGGAACTCTCGTGAACACCATTGAATTTCTAATGGTGAATCGTGATTGGCGGGGATCCCGACCGGGGGCGCAAATGAGCGCCGTCATGATCGGGTTGGTTCTTAGGCGCGCCCGGACACTGGGTGCACAGGCTTCAGTCGGTATGCCAAGAGTAGACAACCGAGTGAACATTACTTCCCATGACTTCGGTGCCGTTTCCCTGGGTCGCGTCGCAAAAGTGTCTATCGAGTGTGAAGTCGTTGCGTTTTATCCTGAATCGATAACTCCGCATCCTCGGCCCGCTGTGAATGAATTAATCGATCGGTTAAGCCAAGGGCTTGTCGAATTCCAGAATCTCAATCCAGCCAAAGTGAACGCAGCTTAAACCCGGAGGGTGTTTTGAATCCAAATAAATTTGCAGAGTCTTTTGAAATTGAAATGGCCGACATTGCCGCGGCAGTCCGCGACTTTCCTTGGGAAGACGCTGACGCCTATGCCAATTGGTGCGCTCAAACTTATTACTACGTCTCTCACTCCACTCGACTTCTTGCTCTATGCGCAGCGCTTACGCCACTGGGCCGCAACGATTATCACTATCGGTTCGCGAAACACCTCAAGGAGGAGTCTGGCCATGAAAACCTTGCCCTAAAAGATGTTGCGTCCCTTAAGTTTAAAGTGGACGAATTCCCGCAGCTGCCCGAGACCCGAGCCTTTTACCAGACCCAATATTTTTATATTGAGCACGTCCATCCGTTCGCGTTCTTTGGGTATATTATGATGTTGGAAGGTGCGGCGGCTAAGATCGGGCCGCAGATTTGCGCCCGAACGGAAAAAGCTCATGGCGCTCATTGCCAGAACTTCATCGGCGTTCATTCCGAAGATGATCAGCAGCACATAAAAGATGCGTTTCATCTTGTTAATAAAATGTCGCCCGTGGAAATCGATCAAGTGCACGAAAATTTTATCGCCAGCTGCGTCCACTATCTAGCGATCATGGCCCGCTGCGCGGAATTCGCGAAACAAAAACAAAAAGTCGCATAAACAATTTGCGATCAGCTGATGACTTCTGCTTCAATGACCCGAAGCTCTGGCTTGGCGGCCGGGCGGCTGCGGTTGGATTGCACCGAAACCAATTTAGCTTGCGCCGTGCAAACGAACCCCGCAGACTTTTTGGTTAGCCGGCTACGAATCGGTGAGAGCATCTCAAATTTCATTTGAAACCGATGCTTTCGCTCTGAAAAAATCTCCGTAGTTTCATGGACAGGAGTCGCGGATAAAATAGTCCTTGCGGCAGGACCTGCAAGCACGATTGCGACTTCGCTGAGCAATTGGTTAACGATTTCGTCATTGCGCTCAAAAAGCTCCCACCACTGGTAAAGCAAAACGTCGGCGAGCGTGTAACTGCAAACTTCCATGAATTTAAAGTTGCGAAATACCTGCCGACCAGCTTTATCATAAAGCTCTACCACGAGGTCATCGGTGATTCTTTCCATCAGATCGGAGCATGGAATAAAGCCAAAATATTTTAGCGAGCTCCATAAAAGAGCCTTTGTGTCTGAAAGCGCACGACCTTCAGCTAACGTGTTCTCGCAAATCGCATGATAACAACGGCAGTACTGAAGAATCTCCCTTTTGCGCAAATTGGGCAGTGATTCAAAATATACCCAGGACGCTGGCTGATGGGCGACGACGGAGCTTCCAGACCTATTGGCCATCTCGGCGATCTCTTCAACAAGTTGTCGAAGTTGATCCTGGCATTCGTTAGGAGCATCCCCTACGTCCATGAGCTGATTTATTTCGTTCATATAGATAAGGTCTTATTATGCAGATAGTCACAATATCAAGTAATTTGTTCGGCTGAGTTCTGCCATTAATAAAGTATGCTTTTACCGCATGAACTCGCCCAATGAATCTAAAAAATCCAACGAAATCAATAAGAAGGCTGGACGTGCGTTTTTCCGCCAGCTGGTCATCTCGATGCTCGTAATGAAGGCGGGACTGCTTTATTTTGGGGCGTATTACTCGAGCTTCCCAGGTGAAGGCTATGGCTGGGGACTAGCAGCAACTTGTTTATACGCCGTTATCTCCTTATTTTTCTTAGCTTGGCGCTACCGGGATGCTGATCTTTGAATTTAGCGTGTGTCAGTTTGAGACACGCTCCGCTTTGAAATTTTAGGAATTCCGCGAATGTTATTGTCGCGAAAAGTTATTCGACAGTTTTTTGAGAATGGCGATTTGGGTTAAGCCCAAATTCCTAAGAGTTATGTATCGCAGTCGCAGAAATCTGTCTTATCCCTAGTCGATATTCTGGTATGGGCGTTGCTCCATTCATATTGCAGCGGTCAAAAACAAGGGAGTCGCTTATGCAAGTCCGATATTTTGTGCATCATAAAGGCATCCACGTGGGACCACTGACTTTCACGGAAATTGAGGGTCAATTAAACACTAATACTTTATTTCCGACGGACTATGTCTATATCGGTGATAGAGGCGATTGGTTACCCATGCTGGAGTTTATAATGGTCCATGGGCCAAAAGAGAAAGTGCTGCAGCCGACATTAAAGACGTTAGGCGCCCAGTCACCTGATGATGATCATATTGACTGGAACCGATTCGCCTCCGGCATTCCGGCGACTTTAGGCGCCCGGCCAAAAAGTTCCCAGCCGGTCTTCCCGTATCCTTCCATGCCTTCGGCGGCACCTCCTCCCCTTCCTAAACCCTTTGCTAGGCCAACCCCGAAAGCTCCCCCAAGAATTGATGCTTCTGCGGTTGCGCGCGTGGAAGTTCTGCCGGCGCAGGCAACGCGTCTCACAATTCAAATCACAGGTAATGCCCGCGTAGGTGAAGAGCTGGAAATTTTCGTGGTGGCGCAGACGGAGGGTGGCGAAGTCGACCAGTCGTATAATGACGTTGTGCAGATCGCCTGTGATCGACCCCTCGCAGGCCTAGGTCCGCTTCAGTTCACCAATGGTACAGCCCGATTACGAGTGCGGTGTTTGACCCAAGGAACTCATGAATTTAGTTTGATCCTTGGTCAGAGCGACTCACGGGAGTTTACCAGCAGAACAAACGCGGCCGAAATGGCGAATCAGGGTAGCCTAATTCACTGACTCATTGAGGTTAAAAGCCCGGCAAGCACGCTTATATAAAATTCTTTTTCGATCGCCTGCACTCTCTCAGCGAGAGTGCGGGCCGTATCTCCGGGGAAAACCGGAACTGATTTTTGTGCGATCACTTGGCCAGTGTCATAGTCGCCTGTTACCCAATGAACGGAGACTCCACTTTCTTTTTCCTTCGCCTTTAGAACCGCTTCATGAACATTGCGCCCGTACATTCCAGGACCACCGTGCTTAGGCAACAATGAGGGATGTGTGTTCACCACTCGCTGTTCAAATAACTTTAAGAATTCACTTCCCAAAAGCTGGGTGAAACCTGCAAGTGCGACAAGAGTCGGCTGGTACCCGTTGGTCGCGGCAGTTAAAGTGCGGTCCCAATCTTTGCGATCCTTAAATCGGGAAGGTTCGACAACCACAGTCGGAACTTCATATTGCTCAGCCAAGTCGATTGCGCCAATACTGTCGCGACTTACCACAAGACCCGCCAGATCCGCCGTCAACCGGCCATCCCGGCAAGCCTCAGCAAGTGCGGCAAAGGTGGATCCAGTGCCAGAGGCCAATACGACCAGTCGTGGCTTCACGTCTCAAACACCTTTTCTAGCGGAACTGACATGGACTCCGTTCCGTGGACGCGTGAAATAGTGAAGGTCCCAATGAACCGACCGACTTCGTCTTTTAATGCCGCAGAAGCTAAATCTACTTTGAGTGGCTCATTATCCTTACAAAGCATCGTCGAGAGCGTGAGTGCGTGCCGGCCTTCTTCCTGAACCCGCTTAAGTCCCGCCCGAGCTTCGTCGTGAGATTCGCGCGGGTATAAATCAAATATCGTTTTTCCGATTATCTCACCCGGTGCATAGCCCAACGTTTGATGTAATCGTTCATTAGCGAAGATAATCGTGCCTTTGCGATCGGCAGAATGAAGACCGAAGAGCCCGGATTGAAAAACCGTATCGTAAGTCGAGAGGTAATTGGACATCTCCTGCATCCGGCCTCTTAAATCGTCGAGCTCCTTTTGGAGCTGGCGAACTTCATCCACTACGACCCGACTCATATTCCCGCCGCCTTGAATGCTGCGCAAAAGATCTTTAGGCGAAATTATCCCTACAATCTTCGCCTTCGTGTTTTTCACCAAAACCCGGTGCGACGGGGCCCGAATAATTGATTTTAAGACCGCTGCCACATCATCGTATTCATCCACGAAGAACACGGGTTCAAACAAATCTTGGGCATGAATCACCTTTGAGTAGTCGCCTTTGGCCCGGTAATGGACCAAGGCTTTCACTAGATCGATTTCTGTTAATAACCCAAGGATTTCGCCGAGCGGATTCTGCACCGGCGCCGTGGTTATATGGTGTTTATTAAAGAATTCGACAGCCTCTAGAATGTCGGTGCCGGAGCCCAGCATAAGCGGATTCGACGTCATAATTTCGTTGGCAGTAGCCATGGGATCCTCCGGTTGGGAGTCAGCTTTGAAAGTTGCTTTGGCCGCGACATCAAGTCAAGCTTGAGGTACGGGGGTAGCAATGACCTGGGTTGCAAAGGCGCTGGCGTGGTTTAGTTTCAGTTCCCTATCGCTTTCCGTTTCCCCATTGGCCGAAATCAGGGAAGCTAAAGCTTTTCATGACAATGTCGACTCCTACATCGAATGGTCACAAGGTAAGCATTCACCCGAAGCCCTCGCTGATCGGCTGTTAAGAGACATCGATAATCCTGATTATTCTGAAGGATTATGCGCCGACCTCATGAGTCTTGAAGTTTCCGACTTATTTTATGTCCACGTTTTATTGGAGCGCGGGGAGACTGCGTGTTTACGCAAACAGTGGCGCCGTTATGATAGCTACTTGGTTCGCATACAAAACAAACTCTCAGAGCGCTACAACTCACGGCAGGAGTGGCCGCCGACGGAACAAATTCCGCTCCTCTTTGACGAGTTCCCGCTGATTATTGATGGCCATTTGCCGCTAAAAACTGTTGTTCTAACTTTCGACGATGGCCCACACCCGACGAGGACTCCAGCACTTCTGCGATTGCTGGCAGATGAAGGCGCTTTAGCGCAGTTTTTTTTGGTGGGCCAACACACCAACGACAATCCCGATGTGGTTAAAACAATTCATTCTGCGGGTCATGAAGTGGGTTGCCACTCCTTCACTCATCCCGATATGCGAAGACTTCCGTTCGAACGAGCGCGGAAAGAAGTCGAAGACGGCTTTAAAGCGATCGAGAATGTGCTTGGAGTCCAAGGCAATTTCTTTCGCTACCCTTACGGCGCCAGCACGCCGGCTCTGCGCACCTATTTGCTGAACACTTCGACCACGGAGTTCTTTTGGAACATCGATACTTTTGATTGGAAATATAAGGATCCTGAGTTTCTTCTCGAGTATGCTCTGGCGCAAGTCGAGCAGGAGGGCCGAGGCGTGATTCTTTTGCACGACATCCAGCCACAAACGATAGCCTTCATACCCGCCTTCTTGGCCGCATTACGGGAGTTTGGCTACCGGCTTGCGATCTTTCGGCCTATGCGCCCAAGGATGACGCCGGCATTATGAAAGTCATTAAATGGAATGATGGTACACCGACCGACATGGCGCTCTGGAAAAGCATCATAAAAAACATTTTTTTTGAATCTTCCGTCCGCAAAAAATTTAGTGGCGAGGAGGAGCGCGAAACTTTTTGGAATAAGTGGACCGCGCATTATTTCGCGAATGAGATGGAATCTCTTTACCTCGCGATCAAGAACGAAAACGTGGTCGGCTACCTGATGGGCTGCCGTGATAGCGCAAAAGCGTCTTTTGCCTTGGCGCAAGAAAATCCTTCACTTGAAATTTTTGCTGATCAGTTCAAAAAATATCCCGCTCACCTTCATATCAATTTTTCCGGAGCCGCCCGTGGCCTTGGTGGGGGGCATTTGCTCGTGTCTGCTTTTGCAAAAGACTTGAGTGTTCTCTCTATTCCAGGCGTACACATCATTACGTCACCAGCCGCGCGCAACGTTCGTTTTTATTTGCGAGAGGGCTTTGACGTGCTGCTGGAGAGGCCCTGGAAAGACACGCCGCTTTTATTCATGGGCCGTGACATATCTTAGAGTTTGAGCGTAAGTTCGGCAGGTACTCATCGCACATTACGATCAAAGGCCAGGTGAAGTACCGCTTCGTCATCGACGCTAAAACGCTTTAAGGCTTGAGCATCAAATAATACAGGTCGCCCCGTTGCTTTACTGAATTGGCGGCCGCTTGAGCGTATTCGCCTTCGCCAAAATAAAAATCGACCCGGGCTTTACCTTTAATGGAGCCACCGGTGTCCTGATCCAACACGAACCTGGAGAATGGCATCATTTCTGTTGGAGTCTCTTTGTCCCGCGGCCGCTTTGCCCGCACAAAAGAAAGCACTCCTTTAAATCCATAAAGCGCTGAATCCGTCGCGATTGAGCGGTTGTCAGTCAACGGCACAGAATCGCTTCCTACAGGCTGATGATCCGTGGTTTTAAAGTAAACGTAGCTCGGGCAATAGGAAAATATTTGCGGCTCTAGTTGAGGATTGCCTTCAATGAATTCGCGCTGGTTTTTTAATGTCGGCTCTTGAATCCAGTTTAGCTCCACCATTTGGGCTGAGAGATAGCGCCATTTCCGGCCATTGCTTCCCGCATAACTTAAATAGGTCGATTGCGCTTGCCCATTCGCATCCACATAGCTGATACGCCCGCCGCCTTCTAAATGTAAAAGGTAGAGGTCGAAGCGATCGGCCGTATAAAAGAGTTCCAATCCCTGGTCTTTTAGGACGCCGCGAAAGTCGATGGCGTACCGGCCAACGCGGCTAAACCATTCGTCTGTAGGCTTCGTGTAAATGGGGTTTCTAAAATTTCCTTGGGGTTTCGACGCCGCATGAATTAGCGGCGTGTAATATCCAGTAAACAACGTCTGAAGCGGCTCACCGTACCGCGGATCCTTAGGCTCGAGGTTTGGAACATAGACCGCGAATCGGTCGCGAATGGAATTTTGAAACGCCGCTAAGCACTCGGGCCGGGATTTATCCGAACCACCCGCAATGCAGCGCTTGTAGCGGCGAATAAAGCTTTGGAAAAGCCTTAATGAGTCCACAATCGTTCGCAATTGAAAGCGGTCAGCTCCAAAAACGATTTCTCCAGACATCTGGCGCTCGCGGTACCGCTTAAGCTGGCGATCCAAAGCCGTTTCTAGATTTTCGAATTCAAGGTCATCTTCAAAAACAGGATACTCGGCCTCTGAAATACGCCGAGTCGGAGTCACATAAACAGAACCATCGATTTGTCCTTTAGGTGAATCAGGACAGACCCTCTTGGCTAACCCTGGAGGCAAATGATGACGATCTTTGGAGTCGATCCAAATGCAATTGAGATTCGCTAAAAACACAATCAGGCAAAGCGTCCGTGCTGCCATAAACCTCATCGATTTCAAACAAAAGTATGTCACAAAGTAACGGTTTTTGTCACTTTTCCGACCCTCATATCGACCACATGGTCTGACTAGACCGGCATGGGCGTTGCTTCTCCCAGCTATCGGACTAATGCACGTTTAAGGAGTTGATATGGGCTTTCGTATAAATTTAGCCCTGCCATTGGCAGGTATTTTCGTTTTGGCCGCCTGCCAGCAGCAGGAAGCTCGGCAACCGATCCAACGCACGCGCGACAAAACGGGTATGGTCCAGGCCCAGCAGGACTCTGATTGTAAGTTCACTCGCACGGAGCGCCGACTCCAAAAAAGCAAAGTAACTGATAATGAGATCTCGTCGGCTGACTGTCTTCATGTTCCCGCACTGATCGCGTGCTTGGAGAAAGCTGGTAATGAGATGGCGCGAGTAACAACGACCGATCTAAAGCTCTTTGAAAGAGGCACAGATCTTCGAACGCTAAACCCAGTGACCGAAAGCAAAGCGCTTATTCAATTGCTTAACCAGGGCGCCGTAGAACTTAAGAACGAATCTGGTCGCATGGCGAAAGTTCGCCCTTTGATCG
Organism: Pseudobdellovibrionaceae bacterium; assembly: GCA_043720065.1. Lineage (GTDB taxonomy): Bacteria > Bdellovibrionota > Bdellovibrionia > Bdellovibrionales > UBA1609 > JAIBAM01. The sequence goes on from JAYSTF010000054.1 coordinate 16,399, forward strand.
CTGAGCTCAACGGAATGATTGGCCAGGCAAACTGTGAAGGTGTGGCAATCAATGGGGACGAAAGTGGCCGAATATACAAAATTGAGTCAAAAAACTTGGACCATATCCAGATGAAATTGAGTAACCCAGCAGATTCAACGCCAAAATGGCTTACTATTCGCGCCTCTAATACCGGCCGAATTATTGTGCAGCGCACGCGTCCCATAGAGGCAACCATCTGCAATGAAACGGGAAAGCAGTATCACCTGCGTGAAACGATCGAACTCACGTTTGGCGCTCAAGCGACGACGGGAAACCGCATCGCAAAAGATCTAGTGCAGTTGATTGCTGATTCAATTTCGGTGAGCGAAAACATTAACAAGAGTCTCAAAAAAGGCGGCGACGACAAAAAGGACCAAACCAAAATCACAAGCCGCGAAGAATCGGTGGCAGTGGATGCGTTAGCGATTGCAGACGCTTACTCAATGGTAAAGCCGGGTCGCTTCGACAAAATCATCTGCGACAAACCTAAGTTCAAATCAAATTAACTAAAAATCGTAGACTGCGCCAACAGCGGCTTGCACCCAGCTCTGGGTCTTGCCTTCGCTTGGCGCGTCCACGCCAATATTTAAATTCATTAGATCCACTCCGGCTTTCACCATCAATTCCTCATTGACCAGATATCGGGAACCGAACGTCATTCTTGATAAATACCCACCTTGGCCCGTCAGAGTGGTTGCCGTGTTACCAGCTTGTGCGGCCTGAACAAATTCGTTGGACTCATCATTTTTTATATATTCGTATCTGATTCCAAGCGCGGTTTTGTTCGTCAAATTAAACATCGCCTGACCCAAGTACCCAAATACGAGATCATGATCCGTTCGGCCCGAGCCCCTCTCAGCGTCACCCAAGCGGGATTGCAAGACATCCACTTCCGCACCCAACTCGAGTTTGCTAATGCGGGTTTGGACAATGGCATTAAAAAGCATACTCGGTTGAAAATCGACTTTGACGCCGTTTAGTAAATAAGTTCCATTTGAGTTGGTGTAAGCGACCCCGAAGGAAGCCTGTACGGGCTCCTGACTCCAGCCAAGACGTAAAGAAAATTCCGCACTGCGGTCACTGGGTTGGCGTGTCGCCGAATTCGCGTTAGCCACCATGGCGTGAATATAAAACGGTATAAAACTATACCCCATCAATAAACCGGTATGTGTGTTGGGAGTAAGGTCATGAAGAATGCCGTGGGTCGGGAACAAAATGTCTATGGAGTCATTGGATTCAATTCCGAAGTAAGAATCAAACTGCCCAAGCTGCATAAACATGCCATTGTCGTGTTGATACTTCAAATACGCCTGAGCTTCTTCGGTTGCTAAGATTAGGTCACTGTTCGTAGTATCAGCCCCTGTCGCTGAGGTGGTCCGAGGTCCTGAGCGGAACGGAATATCAATCATCATTTCAACGACTTCAAACTCGTCGCTTAAAACCATGGCCCCTTGGTTCACGAGAAATCCAGTTGCATCCCCATCTAACTTATTCGTCGCGTTTAATTCAACGATCCCACGACCCCATTGGTGCTGGACATCCAAAAAGCCAGAAACCGTCAAACCACTGGCCGCTGGTGCAGAAGATGCACTATGCGCCGACCAACCAAAGAAAAAACCAACCACTATAGACATAATCTGTTTTGACATACCGCCCCCTTTTCACTAACACCGTTTGTCCAACTATGGCTAACTTGTACAGCTTTGTCATTCTTTGCCTTTTGCTCATTGGGCGCCGCTTGCCTAAGCGATCCATACGCCTTCATTCTTTTTGGATGAGCGCTGTCATCCTCGCTGATCTTGCTCTGATTGGTTACTTAGTTTTTGGGCGTGAGGCTTTGACGAAAATCGATCTCAAAATGCCTGCATTACTCTATGTGCATCTGGCTTTTGCAGTTAGCACGGTTCTACTTTATTTCTGGGCCATGTTCGTTGGCATTCAATTGTTAAAAGGATGGCCGCATCCGGAAATGATGCGTGCCCTCGACCGGGTGATTGTTCCTTGCCGCATATTAACCTTTGTTACGAGCGTCCTGCTTCAGATCTTGGCGACTCGCTGAAGAATGGTTCCAAAGATGTTACGCCCTTCGTGGTCGCGCATTTCCATTTTTATGGAGTCTCCCACTTTCATGAATGGCGTTTTGATCACGCCCTCATTTAACTTTTCAAGCATGCGCTTTTCAGCCAGGCAGCTTGACCCTCTTGCCTGATCTTCATTTGAAACTGTGCCGCTACCGATGATCGTCCCGGCCGCAAGCTTTCGCGTTCTCGCGGCGTGCGCAATCAACTGGCCGAAGTGAAAATGCATGGCGCCAGCATCCGCATTGCCAAATCTTTGCCCATTATATTCGACAAGTAACGGCAAGTGCACCCGGCCATCTCGCCAGGCGGGACCGAGCTCTTCTTTTGTTACGGCAAACGGAGCGAAGGCTGAAGACGGCTTGCTCTGTAAAAATCCGAACCCTTGCGCCAACTCTTCAGGAACTAATCCCCGCAATGAAACATCATTTACGATTACGAAAAGCTGAATGTGACCTAGCGCTTTTTCCGGAGTGGTTCCCATTGGGACGTCGTCGACGATAACCGCGACTTCCCCTTCGAAGTCCGTGCCATGGGAAAAATCGATCTGTGGAATATCCTCTGTTGGTGCGAGGAAATCATCGCTACCACCTTGATACATCAAGGGCACGGTCTCCAAAGTTTCAGGCATAGGTGCCCCGCGAGACATGCGAACCAAGCGGACGTGAAATAAAAATGCGGACCCATCGACCCATTGGAAGCTACGTGGCAGTGGCGAATGCAGATCGCCGGCCTCAATCGAAAAGCTATCTGCTGCGGCCCCGGAGCTGAGCTGCTGGTAAAGTGCCTCAAGCTTGGGCTTGCAAACCGCCCAACTCTCAATGGCTTCTCTTAACGAAGGCGCGACACTTTTGGCGCGCACCCCTTTTTGATTGTCTTGGCTGACGACAATCAGTTCCCCGTCACGGCTTGTCTTGGACTTTAAAGTACCCAGTTTCATATGGATGAATTAATGTCACGACCATGAGCCGACTGCAATTTTATAGTTATTTTCGTAGTAGCGCGTCCTTTCGGGTGCGCATTGCCCTAAACTTAAAAAACGTCCCCTATGACTACCATGCAGTCCACCTGCTAAAAGATGGTGGCGAGCAGCATCAGACCGCCTATCGGGCGGTAAATCCTATGGGCGAGGTGCCTTCGATCGTTGATGGAGACTTCGTTTTAAGCCAATCCATGGCGATTTTACTTTATTTGGACGACAAGTTCCCAAAGCCCCGATTATTTCCGGCCGATCCGAAAACGCGAGCCCGCGTGGTCCAGTTTTGTGAAAACATTAATAGCGGCATTCAGCCGCTGCAAAACTTGAAGGTCTTTCACGAACTCGAAAAGCGCTACGGGGCCGATCAAGCCGGCAAGGAAAGTTGGGCGGGCCTGTGGATTAATAGTGGCTTCGCTAGCCTTGAAAAGCAGTTGGCAACCACGGCTGGGACTTACGCCATGGGTGGCGACGTTACGGCTGTTGATCTTTACATCGTACCGCAGGTTTTTACGTCGCGCCGCTTGAAAGTGGATCTCGCTTCCTACCCAATCATCAATCGCGTAACGGAAGCGTGCATGCAGCTAGAAGCGTTTAAAAAGGCTGAGCCCAGCTCACAACCCGACACCCCAAAGTCGGAGACCTAATGTTTCGCCGAATTGCTCTAATCGTCGCCACCTTGGTTCCTATATTTTCAATAGCGGAAGACGCAAAGCCGGAAAAAAAAGTTCCTGCGTTTGGAGCTAATCTCGTTTACTAACTTTTTGGTTCCGGCGTGACGTCAATAATATCGCCTTTGGGTCGCCTTGAGATGCGGCCGACTCTAGGGGATTTGCGTACGATCACCATCTTCTCCGATGACTCACCACTAATCGCAACAAGCCACGCGATCACAACCAGAATCTTATTCTGATTCCAATATGCTAATGTCGCCAGCATCGCGACAAGAACTCGCGGTACAAACAACCACGCAAGCCACCAAAAAATCCCACCGCCTGCAACACTGGAAAATAAAAGCGTGAGACGCGGGAAAAAACTAATAAAAATTAAGAAAAACACCCCACGGTGATTCCAAAAATTCTCATTCCCGAAGTTTACGAAGAATTGCCGGTCCAGAAGAAAGACCGCAGCCGCGACCATCAAAAAAACGATAAAAAACTTTATGATCTTAGACATGCGAGCCTTTCGGTGAATGACGAACTTCGAAACCGGCGCGAAGCGCTAAGCCGAAGAGCGCTACCCCTGCGGCAAGGTGGAGCACCGTGATCAGAGGTGGAGTCAGAAAAATCACATTGGCGATGCCAATCCAGACTTGCAACACAACTATGGTTGCCATCCAACGGGTCCATTTGCGGAAAGGTGGCGACGATAAACGAGCGGCGTAAAACAAACCCATAACTACAAACGCTGTAAGATACCCACCAAAGCGGTGCATGACATGTAAACCAATGATGCCACTTAATGTGGGAACCCACTCGCCGTGGCACTTTGGAAAATCCGTGCAAACAAGAGCCGCGTAGTGCGACGCGACTAATCCGCCTAGAAAAATTTGGCCTCCGATTACCGCGACAACACCCCATACGGCCTTAGCCATTAGTGGCGAAACCGCGGTACTCGACTCACCTTTTTTTAGAGTCAAATAAGTCCAGAGGTTCATGGCAAAGTATACGGTGCCCATTAATAAATGCGCGACAACGACGCTCTCTTTGAGCTGAAGTAAAACGGTTAGTCCGCCTAGGATTGCTTGGGAAAAATAAATCACTACACTCAAAGCTGCCATGACCTTCACTGCGCGCGTAATGCCCGGGCGGCGAAAAACCATGAATGCTAAGGCTATACTCGCGATGCCGACGATGCCGGCAAGAACACGGTGAATGAATTCAAAATAAACTTGCGGATGGTAATCGGGAATCACATCGCCAAAGCAGAGAGGCCAATCCGGGCATGCGAGTCCTGCATTCATTGCGCGCACGCTGCCGCCGAACGCAATCAAAAGCCAAATTTCTAAGGTTAACCAACCAAAATACTTGGCTAGTTTTGCGTCCGTCATTCTTAACGACCTTTAAGCCAAATGTAGAGCCATCGGTCCATTACGGGAGCGGAAATAAACGCTAACATGCTAAAGTTGACCCACAAGAAGAAACGCAGCCAGCGCTTTTCGTCTTCGCCTTTAAAATACCTGAAAAACTCAAACATTACCTTGATCGCGAGAGGCAAAATTAAAATCACATAAAAAATATTGGCCCTAAAAAACCAAGGTGCTGCCGCCGCCAGCCCCACGTACGCGAACATATATAAACCAATATGATAGAGGGTGCGATCAACACCAATCATTAGCGGGAGAACAGGAATGCCGGCCTTTGCGTAATCATCTCGATAGCGAATGGCTAGACACCAAAAGTGGGGCATCTGCCATAAGAACATAATGAGAAAAAGATAAGCCGCTTCCGGCGTGATGACCTCACCTCTCACCGCCGAATAACCAATCACAACCGGCATCGCACCAGGAATTGCTCCAGGTACCGCGCCAAAGCTCCACTTCTTCTTCCAATAGAGCGTGTAGAGGCCGTTATAAAGAACAACAGTTCCAAGTGCTAAGGCTGCGGCAATTGGCCGAACTAGGTCTAAAAAGAAAGTTCCAGACACAATCAAAATCACTGAGAGAAGGTAAGCCTGCCACGGACGAATAGTTCCTATTGGAATTGGTCTTGTCGCGGTTCTGGGCATTCGCGCATCGAGCTGCCACTCCTGCGCTTGATTCAACATGAAGCTGCCAGAGCTGACCATATAAAGACCGGCCAACATAAGCATTAGCGTGCCCGTGTCCCATAGCATTTCACCAGCCATCGCGAGGGCGTAGCCTACGAATGCGGAAAGCAAAACAAACCAGACGATGCCTGATTTGGTCAGCTTCAAGAATGTCTTCATCGAACTGTGTCTAACTCCAAGACGCGAGTTACGATGTCGAGTTCAGAAAACCCGTAAAACAAGAGCAAACAGAAGACGCCGGTGAAGAAAATAACTGGGTATGAACGATCGTCGTACTTTAAATGCATGAAATAGAGCATCACCAATGCCGCCTTCACCGATGCAATCAGCATGGCGATATAAGCATTGAAAGCTCCGAAGTCCACTCTGGCTGCCCCAACCGTAACCACTGTTAAAAACAATAGAATGATTAGAATAGTCAGATAGGTCTTAAAGGGAATGATGTGATGTTCGTGTCCCGTAGCGCCCATAATTCCCCCTTAGCCCACCAAATAGAGCAATGGAAAAAGATAAATCCAAATTAAATCTACCAAGTGCCAGAAAAGTCCAACGCACTCTAACGGAGTGTAATACCCAGGGCTAAAATCTCCCCGGTGAGTCCGGAAGATCAACCATCCGATCAGGATCATTCCCGCAAGTACGTGCGAGCCATGCAAACCCGTCATCGTGAAGTAAAAAGAAAAATAAAGCGGCAAATTCGAAATAATATCCCAGCCTTCACCGCGATAAGTAAAGAGTCGGCCAGGCAAAAGACCCTCATGAATTTTATGGCTATACTCAAGGTACTTTACCACCATGAAAATGCCGCCGCAGAGAAGCGTGATGTAAAGATTGATCAAACTCTTTTTACGCTGGTTCAGCTGAGCATAGTAGATGCCCATCGCCATCGTAAACGAACTTAGCAGCAGAACCACCGTGTTCAATGCTCCCATTTTCCAATCCAGAAATTTCGAGCCGACTTTAAACAGCTCCGGGTAGCGCGAATGGTAAATCGTGTAACCAACGAACAAGCCCCCGAACATTATAATTTCGGTGCAGAGAAACAACCAGATTCCAAATTTGGAAGTGTTGTACTCATGTTCCGCACTATCATAATGATGCGCGTGGTGATGTTCGCCGGGCGTGTGACTAACGGTACTCATATGGACCTGCCGTTACAACGGGTTGAGTGTGGAAGTTTTCATGCGGTGGCGGGGTCGAAGTCGTCCATTCCAAAGTTTTGCCGCCCCAGGGATTATCAGGAGCCTTCGGACCTTTAAAAATCGCATGCACAATCACGCCGGCGCCGATCAAGAAGCCAACGCCAATAGTCCATGCGCCGATGGAACTGATTCGGTTCAAAGGCTCATAGGCGGGAAGGTAATCAAAATATCGTCGTGGCATACCCATCGCACCTAAAATGAACTGCGGGAAAAAGGTGACGTTAAATCCAATGAAGATCAAAACAAAAGAGATGCGGCCAAAGTATTCATTGTACATGCGGCCAAACATTTTCGGGATCCAGTAGTACATCCCACCCATGATCGCCATCAAAGTTCCACCCACCATCACATAGTGGAAATGGGCGACTACAAAGTAAGTGTCATGAAAGTGTACGTCCGCGGCTAGTGTCGCCAAAATAATTCCGGTTACTCCACCGATGGTGAAGAGGAATATGAAGCCAAGCGCAAAAAGCATTGGGGCGTCAAAGCGAATCGAGCCGCGATAAAGCGTTGCTACCCAGTTGAATGTCTTAATCGCCGTCGGAACGCCAACCAGCATCGTGATAAAAGAGAACACGATTCCCGCGATTTCCGACTGACCGCTCACAAACATATGGTGACCCCATACGAAAAAGCTCACCGCTGCAATTCCTACTGATGACAGAGCGATCGCCTTGTAGCCGAAGATGGTCTTTTGCGAGAACGTGGAAATCAACTCACTTACGATACCCATTGCCGGCAAGATCATGATGTAAACGGCGGGGTGCGAATAAAACCAGAAGAAGTGCTGGAATAAAACCGGATCTCCGCCCAACGCTGGATCAAATATTCCAACTCCCATTGTTCTCTCTAGAAGCAAAAGAAGTAGTGTGATCGCAAGAACCGGCGTCGCCAAGACCTGCAAGAGCGCCGTCGAGTAAAGCGCCCATACAAAAAGCGGCATGCGCCAGAACGTCATTCCTGGCGCGCGCAATTTATGAACTGTGGCGATAAAATTAAGACCGGTTAAAATACTGGAGAAACCAATAATGAACGCTCCGGCCACAACCCACGTGGTTCCCGTCGTAGTTTGAATACTGTAGGGCGCATAGAACGTCCAACCTGTATCCACACCGTGATGAAGCAGTGACCAAAAGGAAACGATCGCGCCGACAATCAGACAATACCAGCTCAGCAAATTCACTCTAGGAAACGCCACATCTTTGGCGCCAATATGAAGGGGCAAAAAGAAGTTCCCTAGGAATGCCGGAATGCCTGGAATGATGACCATGAACACCATGATAGCGCCATGGAGAGTCATTACTTGGTTGTATTGGGGTGCTGTCATGATCTGTGCGCCGGCGCTAAAAAGCTCGGTGCGGATCAACATCGCGAATACTCCCCCTAGGAAGAAGAAAAATAAAACGGCGATCATATACATAATGCCGATGCGCTTATGATCAAGCGTCGTCAGCCAAGACATTATGCCCGACTTCTCATTCAAATAATTTTTGGTAGAATCATGCGTTCCGGCCGCTGCCATAAATTCTCCTACTTCACATTCTTAATAAATTCGATAATCGCGGCGAGCTCTAGTTCATTGAGCTGACCGGCGAATGTCGGCATAGCTGGCGCATAGCCAGCGACGATTTTGGCGTTCGGATTCAAGATAGAGTCGCGAAGATAATTTTCATCAACCGTGGCCGAGGTGCCGTCGCTAAATTGGCGAACAGTACCGAAGATTGCTTTCCAGCCGGGACCGACGAGCTTTTGATCCGTCAGGTTGTGGCAAATCACGCAGCGGCCCGCATAAATTTTTTGTCCGACTTCAGCAACCGACAATCCTTTGTATGGATCATTCTGCAACCAAATGTCGAACTCTTCGCGACTGACGACTTTTGTTTTCGCAAGCATCGCCGAGTGCTGATCACCGCAATATTCCGTACAGAAAACGTGGAAGTTGCCGAGGATTTCCGCTTTAAACCACAAGGAAGTATAGCGGCCAGGCACAAGATCTTGTTTCACACGAAAAGCGGGAATGAAGAAGCTGTGCAAGACGTCTTTCGACGTCATGATGAGCTTTACGGGCACACCGATAGGAACTACGAGTTCGGCGGCGGAAACTTTGCCGTTCTTGTAAGTGAACGTCCAGTTCCACTTCTGCCCTTCGACCAAAACTTCCAGCGCGTTTTCAGGCATCGTGCGCATTTCTTTATAAACATAAAAGCCCCAACCGAAGATGACCATGAAGATCACAAACGGGATGAAGCTCCACAAGAATTCAAGCGTGGCGTTGTGGCTGATGTAAGGCACTTTGTCGTTGTTCGATTTGCGTTTGTACTTAACTCCGAAGTAGATGAAGCCAAATATCACCAAAACGCTCGAGATGAACGACGCCCAAACTAAAAATGAGTAAAGAGAGTCGAATTTTTGCGCGATCTCCGTACCCTGGACAGGCATGAAATTGCTGCTGCTCGCTTGAGCAATGCTGGGCCAAAACATAAAAGCGTTACTCCTTCACTACTCGTGCCTTGCGGTTCTTCGCTCTCGCCACCAAACGGGAATCAAGAGAATCGCCGCGATCAAAACCGTTAAGACCACACCCACTTGCATGATGTTCCACGCATAGAGAGTGTATTTGCTTTTCTTAGGATCAAACTTAAAACAAAGCATCACAAGTTTATCCACAATACTGCCGACCTTGCCATCGGAAGCTTCAAGAAGGGCCAATTTCAAATTCTGTGGGGTCGGCGCAATTCCATGAATGTAGCGCGAGACGACTCCGGCTGGAGTAACGATTATTGCGGCCGAAGCATGGGCGAATTGCTTAGCCGCTTCGTCCCAGCGAAAACTAAATCCCACTTCCTTGGTGAGAGAATCGACATCTTCTTTTGTGCCCGTGAGAAAGTGCCAGCCACTAGCGGTTTCAGGCCGGCCGTACTGAGATATGTAATTGGCTTTTTTCGGCGCGGCGACTTCCGGTTTTTCTGAGGCATCCATGCTAACCGCCACGAGCTCAAACTGATTACCCGGAGCCCAGCTCATCTGCTTAAGTGCGTCCACCACACCGTTGAGGTGTAGGTTACAGAGCCCGGGACAATTAAAATAAACGACTGTTAATAAAACCGGCTTATCACCGGTAAAGTACGTTCCAAGTTGAACGGCATTTCCTTCATCTGAAACGAACGGCCGATCAAGGCTTAATTTGGCCCCAAGCTTCTCCTCTATCCCAATGCCTTCAAGCTCTTTTGGAGTTTTATTGGGAACAGGAATTGAGAACGGCTCATAGCCATGACCCAAGGTGCTCCAAGAGACACCTAGGGACACTACTGCTAAATTTAGCCAGCCTCTAACCTTCATTGATGATCCTACTTAGCTGTCTTCGCAAATTCTTCGAGCTTAGTGGCGTCGTCTGGAACAAGATTCTTAGTGATTGAGCGAATAAACTGAACCAATGCCCATCGATCCGTTGGCGGCAAGTGACTGAACGACGCCATTGAGCCTCCCGGAATACCGTTCTGCAAAGTTTTATATAGCGCGATCGAATCGCCACCAATTTTCCACTTACCTTCGACCATATTTCGCGCCGGCGGGACGAGAGATGCTCCAGCGGGTCCGTCGCCGGCTCCGTTTGGTCCGTGGCAGGCCGTGCAGTTTGTTTTATAAATACCAGCCCCGTGTGCGACCATGCCGTCATTGGGCTCCCAAGGCTTTTCGATTTTAGAAATATCCACTTTCGCCGCCGCGGATTCTCCCGCTAACGCTGGTCCGGTGGCAGTCGCTTCCTCAGGCACTTCTTTCAGGTCAATTCCCGGATGCATCAGCCCCACATACGCGAAGAAGAGCAGGGAGAACGCCATGGAAAATATGAAAGCAATGAAACCGCCACGATTGTAGGAATCGTTAGTCTGCATAGTGTCTTACCGCAGTTGCCGTTAGGTGTTATTACAGTTTTCGCAAGCAACGTAACACCCGCGCCGTCGGTGAGTCACGTTGTTGTGTTGCTGCGTCATCGTCTCATTTTGAAACACGGTCTCGCATCAATCCGGGACCAGCGGTAGAATTAATGTACACTCTTGGCGACCGCTATTTTTGGAGGCCCCTACATGACAGCAAATGCTTCTCTAATATGGGTTATGGGTCTTCTCATCATCTTCAGCGGATGTGCAACTCCAATATACGAGGGTCTCGCAAAGGTCACTACCGGCATGGATAAAACTCAAGTGATTGATCAGGTCGGCACGCCCAAGAGGACACAAAGACTTCACGATAGCGACGTTTGGACTTACGTTTACTACATTGGCGATCGGCATTTTGAGCGCGACGTTAAATTCGAGTCCGGCCATGTGGTTCAAGTTTCTTCATCGCGTGAGGTTCACGAAGACCCGGCGAAAGGCGATCTTGTGATCAAAGATTACGAAAAACTGGTCAACGAAAAATCCACATCCAAAGATTCTGAAACCAGTGAAAAAAAATAGTACGCTTCCTGAGTTTATAAATAACATTAGTTCAGCGAGAGAGCTTACACTAGTTGGTCCCTTCGCCGCCGCCCGCACCGAATGGCCAACCCCTTGCGTGTTTATCGACGCGGGCAACCGCCACCAAACTTCGAACCCATTACATTATTCCGTTGGCGACGGCGATTCCGCGTGGGCGCCAGTTGATCATTTGTTGCCTGAGGAAAAAGACTACTCTGATTTGGCTTTTGTCTTGTCGGTTTTGCCGGATCATATCTCGCGCTTGTCTTTAGTGGGCTTTTTGGGCGGCCGCCGCGATCACGAGTTTATCAATTTGGGCGAAATCCATCGTTACCTAAAAGGTCGCGTCACTCCCGCTGAGTGCAATATTGATTTCAGCGTTTGTGCGTACAGCGCGGGCAAGTGGGCGTTGGATTTAAAAGGTATTTTTTCTTTATTGGCTTTAGAACCAGCTGATGTTCGCGTGCTAGGACATTGCCGCTATCAAATCCCCGTTACTCAGCCTCTCGTCCCCTTAAGCAGCCGTGGCTTGAGTAATGAAGGTTGGGGAATCGTGGAGCTAACGACCAGCGCACCGATCTTTGTTTTCAAGAATCCGTTTACCTAGCGACCCGCCTGCGGGGCGGGTCAAATTACCCGCATCTAATTCGGGGCACGATGTCCCCCACTGCTAACGACTAATCTACAGCCCCTCACGGCAGCGGCAAACTCAACCGATGAGCCTGATCATGATGAAAACCACAAAGCGTCGTTAGGTTTTCCGTCTCATTGCCACCCCCTTTGCTTACGGGTCGAATATGATGAAGTTCAATCCATCGATCATTCGCGCAGCGATCGCCAATTGCATTAGTATGAGTACAGCGACCCTGATCTCGCGCATGAACTTGATGTTTGGTGCGGGCAGGAAGTGGCGCTCGTTTCGAACCCGCCCGAACTCTGAATGTGCAGAGTTTTGGATTAACTGGCTTCTTCGCAAGCGCTCTCTCGGCTTTTCTAACTGGATCATGTCGCTGCAAATAATCTTCCAGAACCTCAGATAGAACTTTGTCTAGACTAAACCGCCCCTTCGCAGCCAATAGCGATTTCACCCGCTCAAGTTTTTCGTGCGTGTCTTTCGTGATCCCGCACTCAAGCTGAACAAGGTCTTCCCCCTTAAACTTAATTTTATCTGAAACGGCAGCGCTTGGCTGCAGGCGCGCCACTTCAATTTCAGTTTGGCGAGTGGTGTGCGTCTCGGCGAATTTAACTAGAGCGGGCGCATTCTCCTTATTAATCGCGGCCACAATTCGACTAGCCTTTGCCACTGTGATTTTTTGCTCAATGACAGCCATTTTTAGTTCTGGAATTTGGCGGCTCTTGCGAGCCACAGAAATAAATGCGTAAGCATTGGCTTCACTTAGCCCCAAGGCGCCAACGGCGTAAGTAAATAGGCTGGCATATCCGAGTCGTTTAAAAAACTTCTGCTGATCAATTTTGCCCAAGATTAAAATAAGTTCACTTTCTAAGCGGCGGAATTCCCGACTTAACTGGATCGCGCGCTCATGCAACTCGAGCTGGTTTTCACTAAGTGCCTTTAGCATTAGATTCCTCCTTCACAGATTTAAAAGAAACCTACTACATGTTTTAAAAGTGAATTTCTCTAGGCCGCCGAACCTAACATTACGAGGCCTGCCGCTGAACTTAAACGTTAGTGTAGCCAACGATTCGAAAGCAAATTTACTTTCAAAACAAATTCCAAATTAAATTGCATAGCGCCAAAATTAAGATGCGCGAAAGTTCGTCAACAAAATCATCAGCCACCACCACCGGGCGAGAAAAAGAAGCTTCAGCTTATAAAGTAGTGACCCGCCCGCGGGTCTCTACTTTATAAGCCGAAGCTTTTTTTTCTCGCCCGGTGGTGGTTTAGTTGGCGCCGCGATCACCGCTTGCTCCGCTGCGGCGTCGTCTTCCTTGGGCATTAAGGGTGCGTACTTTTTGTCGACGCGCTTCTTGATTGCGGTCAATAGCTCGTCAATTTCCTCGGAATTTTCAAGTTCTTCCGGAGTTCGTTCTTTTCTTGGCGCGAACTTCTTATCGATGTCTTGGCCCTTGTTTGGATAGCGGTACTGCAGATTGGCCTTAAGAGCGGTGTATTCTTTCACCCATTGATTGCGCTCTTTGGCGATGGCGGCTAGTTGTTCGGCATAGTTTTGTTGTTTTTGAGGATCTTTGGTTTTTGATTTTAGTTCGACGATCTTAGCGAAGCTCTCGTTTGCTTCCTTAACGCGAGCGCCGAGCGTGTTAACTTTGGATTCTTGCTTGCTGTACATGACTTTTTCTTTTGAATCACCCGTCTTGACCGCCACCTCAGTAGCTTCCTGACTGAAGGCCGGGAGACAAAACATCAAAGCCAACACTAGCGCGTGTTGCGCCCATTTAATTTTTACCGGAAGTTCACTCATTCTTTGAACAATCAAAGCCGCTTTGATTGCTGTGACTTGCGCTAATTTCAGCTCGCCATTGTTAATGGATCTAATCAGTGGATCGACGTCCCATAAAAACAAAGCGTCGTTTAAAACTTCCCGCACGGAATTACGCACGTCACTTGAATCAATTCCACTGATCAACAAATCGTAATGATAAGCGCCATCTCTGCTGCCGGAAGCACTTGAATTCGCATATGTCCCGAGGTCATCGAGCACCGGTGAAACGGCTGAAGGTTCTGGCATTACCATTGCTGGCGCCGGTCTAAACGGGATTGCCTCTGTACCGCTCGAGCCAGTGACATACGTTTTATCGTCTATCTCGGGCTCTATTTCAGGCTGATCATAATGTGGCGGTTCGCCTATAGGTGGAGGAGCTTCCCCACCTCTTTCATCACGGCGTAAAACCTGGCCATCGAATTCCATAAATAAACTTGCTCCACAGCCTGGACAATCTATGAGTCCAAAATCGTCTTTCAATTCTGTGCTGCAGACGGGGCATTGAGCCATCACAATAGATCCTTCATTGTTCTTCATTGTCTCAAGAGGAAGGGGAAGCTCAAACCCGAAGCTGACCGGACTGGACTTAACCTAAGCCTGTGTCCAGATCCTCGATCAAGTCTTCGCTCGCCTCGAGGCCTATGGAAAACCGAATCAGGTCGTCGTGAATGCCCATACGTTTGCGGTCTTCCGGTGTCATATTCGCGTGAATCGAGCCTGCAGGTCTAGTTATCAGCGATTCAACGCCACCTAGACTTGGGGCATGGGCGGGAATCTGAACCTTCTTAACCAAGTTCTCTGCAGCTTTTACCCCACCGACTGGGCGAAAACTTACCATCCCGCCAAAACCATCGAAGAGATCCCGAGCCCGCGCGAATTGCGGATGAGATTCAAGGCCTGGATAAATAACCTGTGAAATCGCATTATGCTCACTTAAAAATCTCGCGATTTTCATGGCCGATTCGTTTTGCTGCCTTACCCGAACGGCCAGCGTCTTTATGCCACGTTCTAGCAGAAAACAGGTGTGAGGATCGAGCGCTCCTCCCAAGTAGTATTGCTTCGTATTTATCAATTGAATGTGACTTTTGGAGCCAATAACACAGCCCGCGACTAAATCGGAATGACCGTTTAAATATTTCGTCGCGCTATGAAGACTTAAATCAAAACCTAACTCCAGCGGCCGGAAATTGACCGGGCTCGCAAACGTATTATCGATGATTGAAATCAAACGATTAGCTTTTGCAAAGGCCACAATTCCCTCTAAATCGGGAATCTCAAGCGTCGGATTTGAAACCGTCTCGACGTAAATAACTTTTGTGCTTGGCTTAAGCTTAGCCTGCCACTCTTCGGGCTTATTCGAATCAAAGTATTCAACTTCAATTCCCAAGGGCGGAAGTATTTTTGACGCCAAACCGTGGGTGCCGCCGTAAAGACTGTTTTGCAGCAAGATGTGATCGCCGGCTTTTAAAAATGCCAACAATACGGAAGAAATGGTCGCCATTCCACTGGCACTGACTAAAGCCGCTTCTCCACTCTCAAGGTCCGCCAGTTTTTGGTGCAGGGCCTTGTGGTTGGGCGTGTTGTTGAGCCGGATATATTTGATATCATCATAGGTGATTTGTTCGTCGTAAACATAAGTGGACGACTGAAAGATCGGTGTCGTTATCGCGCCTTGGACTCTTGGCTGAGAGCCGGAGTGAATGAGTTTAGTCTCAAACCGCTTTGGGCGTTCCATTTAGACTTTTAGCTTCTTGCCTTTGGCGCGCTTTTCCATGCGGCGGCGTTGCTCGCGGTTCATCTTCGGCCCGTCTTCTTGATCATTGCCGAACATTAAATCCCGCTGCGGATTCCATTGGCCGCTACCGGCTTGGCCTTGAGGCGCTGCTGGCTTTCGCTCCGGGAATCCGGGAGGAGCATCGCTTGCGCCTTGATAGTTCAGTCCAGACTGATCCAACTCCGGCCGATGAGCCAAAGTTTCTCTCGTCTGCTCTGGGTTAACCAAGCGTACTTTAATCAATTTTTCGATCGCTTCACTGCGCACCAGACCATTCATCTCCTGGAAAAGAATAAAGGCTTCTTTTTTGTATTCAATCAATGGATCTTTTTGTGCATAGGCGCGAAGATTGATGCCTTCTTTAATGCGGTCAATGCGCTCGAGATGCTCTTTCCAAAGAGCATCGATCGACTGAAGTAAAAGCATCCGTGCCAGCTGGTCGTAAAATTCCCCGAGCTGAGCTTTTTGGCGATCAAAAATTTCTTTTACCGCCTGGCTCACCGCTTGAGTTAACTTCTCAGAGGTAAGCTGTTGCTTGGGCCCAAAATCAATATTTAATCCAAACTGGCGACTCAGGGCGACGTTTAGGCCTGTAAGATCCCAGTCGTCCCGCTTAATTTGATCGCTACAGAATCGGTCCAAAATGTCTGATGAAACTTCCGATAAGAAATCCAGCAGCAAGCGCTCAACATCGTCGCCTTTTAAAATTCGGCGTCGCATGCCATAAACTGCAGTACGCTGTTGGTTCATAACGTTATCGTACTCGAGCAGATGCTTACGAACGTCGAAGTGATGACCTTCCACTTTTCGTTGGGCGCCCTCGATCGCGCGGGAAACCATCGGGGCAGTGATTGGCTCATCTTCAGGAATGTTAAGCATTCCCATGATCTTTTGAATGCGCTCCCCGTTAAAGATGCGCATCAAATCGTCTTCTAAAGACAAGTAAAACTGAGAAGCTCCCGGATCACCTTGACGACCGGCTCGACCCCGCAGCTGATTGTCGATACGGCGCGATTCATGACGTTCAGTTCCGATAATCAGCAGCCCACCGGCACCTACCACATGATTTCGTTCGTCCTCACACTGGCGCTTGTACTTATCCGCGATCGCAGTGATTTGTTCCGGAGTCGAATCTGGACCAGCCTCTTGCTTCGCCATGAACTCCGGATTTCCGCCGAGCAAAATATCGGTTCCACGACCAGCCATGTTTGTGGCAATCGTGATCGCGCCTTTGCGCCCCGCCTGAGCGATAATTTCCGCTTCCCGTTCGTGGTGCTTCGCGTTCAAGACGTTATGAGTGATCCCGTCGTTCTTTAGAGCACGACTCAGTCTTTCTGATTTCTCGATGCTCACCGTTCCTACGAGAACCGGCTGTCCCTTTTCCTGGCGAACTTTGATGTCTTTGACAATGGCATTGAATTTCGCGCGCTCGGTTTTAAAAACAACGTCTTCATAGTCGTGGCGCTTAATCTGTTTGTTCGTTGGAATGACGTGCACGTCGAGATTATAAATCTTTTTGAATTCAACTGCCTCTGTATCGGCTGTTCCCGTCATTCCCGCCATCTTGTTGTACATGCGAAAATAGTTCTGGAAGGTAACCGTCGCTAAAGTTTGGTTTTCATTCTTTACGTGCACTTTTTCTTTCGCTTCGATCGCCTGGTGAAGTCCGTCACTCCAGCGGCGCCCCGGCATCAATCGCCCAGTGAATTCATCGACGATCACGACTTCATCGTCTTTAATCATATAGTCGACGTCGCGCTTATATAAATGATGCGCCTTCAAGGCCTGATAAACGTGGTGAAGAATGTCGATATGTTGGGGATCGAAAAGATTACCGATGCCAAGCAATTGCTCTGCCTTAGTGTTGCCTTCTTCCGTCAACGAAGCGGTTTTACTTTTCTCTTCCATCGTGAAGTGAACGTCGAGATTTAAATGCGGAATAATTTTATCGATCTCGGCATACTTACTAGTCGAATCTTCCTTTGGACCTGAAATAATTAATGGGGTTCTAGCCTCATCCACCAAGATAGAATCGCACTCATCCACAATGGCGAAATTAAGTTCGCGCTGAACATAGTCTTCCAGGTCAAATTTCATATTGTCGCGGAGATAATCAAACCCAAATTCGTTATTGGTCCCGTAAGTAATATCAGCGCCATAGGCCGCGCGGCGTTCGTCATCGGAAAGATCGTGTACGATCGTACCGGTTGAAAGACCTAAGAAATTATACAGGCGGCCCATCCACTCGGTGTCACGTTTGGCGAGGTAATCGTTCACCGTTACAACATGAACGCCTTTGCCTGAAAGCGCGTTCAAATAAACGGGCAACGTCGCAACTAGAGTTTTGCCTTCACCGGTTTTCATCTCGGAAATTCCACCGCGATGAAGCGTAACTCCACCGATCATTTGCACGTCGTAGTGGCGCATTCCAAGTATACGTATGGCGCCTTCACGGCAGACCGCAAATGCTTCTGGCAAAAGATCGTCCAACGGCGTTCCACTAGCAATGCGCTGTTTGAATTCCCCAGTCTTCGCTTTTAATTCGGTGTCGCTTAAAGCTTTTAGTGCTGGTTCAAAAGTGGCTATTTGCGCGACCAATGGCCGCAACTTCTTCATGTCTCTCTCGTGTTTGGTTCCAAACACCTTTGTCAGTACGCGTGAAAGCATGCAGCTAAGATAGCCGGTTACCCGGAGGCTGTCCAGACCGGGTCCGAATCTGCCGAAGACCTTCGTAAATTCCCACGGCCACTGCAGTTGCCAGGTTCAAACTTCGGATTTGACCTTCAATTGGAAGTCGAACTAGCCGATCGGCGTGGCGCTGCAAGGTTTGGTCATCGAGACCTTTGGTCTCCTTGCCAAAGACCAACCAATCACCTTGTTTGAACTCAACGTCATAAATCAGCCGGTCAGTTTTTTTTGAAAAAAAGAAAACTCGCGATTGATCTTCCACTTTGCTCCACCATTCTTCTTGGGTCTGATGGTGCTGCCAAACTAAATGCTGCCAGTAGTCTAAACCCGATCGTTTCAATTGTTTGTCGGAAATCTCGAAGCCCAGTTTGCCGATGAGGTGAAGTTCAGAGTAAGTGCCGACGCAGGTGCGCCCAATGTTTCCCGTGTTATTTGGAATTTCTGGCTCAATGAGGCCGATTTTAAAATTTGTGTGCGGATACTGAGCCAAGCTTGTCTCGCCTAGTCGTGTAAGAAGCGCAAAAGCTCTCGGCCGAGAGAAGACAGCGCGAGCCTACGACCCTTATCGACAATTAACTCTAATTTCATCAACTCACGGTAGAGATCTAGGTCAATTGGTACGATCTCACGCCCAGTCGACTTGCCAAGGCGACGAATGTAGCCCTTTTGCCGCTCTGTCATACGTTGCGGCAATGGCGGAACTTGAGTGAGATCCTTACGCCAATCGCCACCGGTAATGCGAGCCCATTTCATTTCCACCATATGCGGAACGACTGTGAAAACCTGTGCTTGATTTAGCTCAGACCCAGAATCGTCGAAGACCGTTCTCGTCATGCGTTGAAAAAGAGAAGCCGCCGGATTCATCGGCTGAACGCCATGAAATTCCTCGAGAATGCGCCAAAGCACATCGGGGCCACGCACCGTGACAAGCTCTCCTGGCACGAGATCCCCGCCATCCGCCACGTACACGGGATAGCCTACGGACGTGCGAAAGACCTGTCCTAATATATACCCTGGTTTAAGATCATCGATGTAGCTTCTGAGGAAGCTATGAAGCGTTCCGCCTTCACACCATGCCCCATACACAAAGAGGTTTTCAACAACTGCCATGCTTAGATTTTTCCCCGCCCCGCCCTTAAGAGAATCTCAACAAGAAGGACTCGTATACCAACTCTAGAGAGATTCCGCAAACTCCTGCGTCGCACATGGGAAATTTTTTGACTTGCCTCCCGGGCATGCCTGATTATTCCAAAAACTTAAAACGTACATATGGTTGAATGAAGAAAATCGAAGCCATTATTAAGCCCTTCAAACTCGACGATGTCGTCGAAGCGCTCACTGAGATTGGTATCGAAGGCGTTTCTGTCTCAGAAATTCGGGGCTTTGGCCGGCAAAAAGGGCGTACTGAAATATATAAAGGCGCTGAATATGTGGTCGACTTTCTGCCAAAAGTAAAAATCGAAACTGTGATTAACGATGAATTGGTCGACGCCGCCGTCGAAGCCATTGTCCGGGCCGCACGCACCGGAAAAATTGGTGACGGTAAAATCTTTGTCATTCCCATTGAGAGCGTTGTGCGTGTACGTACCGGAGAGCGCGACCATGAAGCCCTGTAACCAAAATTAAACCCCTTTGTGACCCGGAGGATGGATGAAGCCGCAAGAAGTTATAAAATTCGCTAAAGAGCGAGGCGCCAAAATGGTGGACCTCAAGTTCGTGGATCTGCCAGGTATGTGGCAGCATTTCACTATTCCCATGGGTGAATTGTCAGAAACGGTTTTCGAAGAAGGCTTAAGCTTCGACGGCAGCTCGATGCGCGGCTGGCGCGACATTCACGAATCAGACATGACTGTAGTCCCCGATCCAACAACTGCGAAAATCGATCCTTTTATGGAAGTGCCTACACTTTCATTAATCTGTGATGTAGTTCAGCCCGACACTTATGAGCCTTACGACCGTGATCCCCGGCAGATTGCAAAAAAGGCTGTTGCGTTCTTAAAGAGCACGGGAATCGCGGATACGGCTTACTTCGGACCCGAAGCGGAATTCTTTATCTTCGATGACGTTCGCTACGAGCAAACGGCTTACGGCGGGTTTTATCAAGTGGATTCCGATGAAGCGACTTGGAACACGGGCCGCGATGAAAACGGCAAGAATCTTGGCTACAAGCCCCGTCACAAAGAAGGTTATTTCCCGGTACTTCCTAGTGATTCACTTCACGATCTTCGTACCGAAATTTGCCTAGAGCTTGAAAAGTGCGGCATCACCGTCGAACGTCAGCATCACGAAGTAGCGACCGCCGGCCAGGGCGAAATCAATATTCGCTATGGCACCATGGTTGAGATCGCGGATCAAATGATGTGGTTTAAGTACATCGTAAAAAACGTCGCTCGCCGCCATGGCAAGACGGCCACGTTCATGCCAAAACCGATTTTCGGTGATAACGGCTCTGGAATGCACACGCACATGTCACTATGGAAAAACGGCGAGCCGCTTTTCGCTGGCGATAAGTATGCGGGCCTCTCTCAACAAGCTTTGCATTTTATCGGCGGAGTTTTAAAGCATGCGCCATCGCTGTGCGCTTTTACAAATCCAACAACTAACTCCTACAAGAGATTAGTTCCGGGTTTTGAGGCGCCGATCAAATTAGCTTACAGCTATCGCAACCGATCAGCCGCAATGCGAATCCCAAACACAGGGACGAACCCAAAGGCTAAGCGAATTGAGTTCCGCACTCCGGACCCAAGCGCTAACGTCTACTTGGCATTCGCTTCTCTATTGATGGCGGGAATTGATGGCATCGTAAACAAAATCGATCCAGGCACTCCATTGGAAAAAGACATTTACGGTCTTCCACCGGAAGAAGCGGCCAAAGTTCCGTCGGTTCCTAAGACTTTGGATGAAGCTTTAGAGGCGATACTCAAGGACAATGAGTATTTGTTGAAAGGCGACGTCTTCGGTCGTGATTTCGTAAAAACTTGGGTCGCTTACAAATACGACCGCGAGATTATCCCAATGCAACAGCGTCCATCGCCTTACGAGTTCTATTTGTACTTTGATATGTAGAAAAAACTTTGGCCCTGGCGATTCCGTCGTCGGGGCCTAATTTTACAAGCCGAGGTGGCAATGAAAGATCTAATCACATACATGGGTTACGAATGGGTCATGGTCGAAGACGGAATCGTTACCGTTGGGATCAATGAAGTCGGCCTTGATGAGATCACGGAAATTTCCAAAATCACTTTGCCTACTGTGGATGACGAAGTTATCCCTGATGAAGTTTGCGGTGAGATTGAGACCGACGGCGGACTCTTGAACCTTTATTCTCCGGTCGAAGGCCAAATCGTGGAAGTGAATGAAG
>JAYSTF010000055.1:0-4716 GCA_043720065.1 Pseudobdellovibrionaceae bacterium
AAGATCCTTCAGCGATGCGGTTACTTAAATCATCTATCTATAAATACTGACGAATTCTTCTACAAGTGGCCCGCACCCCGCTAAAAACCGGAGAGGCTAAGCGGAAAGGCACCTTTTAGTCAGTGTCTGCCGGTTTTTGGCGCCACCGACTCCTGCCGGCGAAAAACGCAGCAAGCGCGCAACAATTCAGGCCCGGCGAGCCCTTAAATTGGATCCCAGGCGGCTATCCAGGCATAATCCTTGTAGTTCTCTGAGATTGAACCTCGGAGGTTTAGTCATGCGCAAGGTCAGCTTGGTTTCTACATCTATATTTATGCTTTCCACGATCCTAGTCGTTGCCGGTTGTGAACCTGGCGGCGGTCAGAACAATCGCCGGGCAAGCATTAAACGCTCACCCAAAACAGGGGACGCCAATAACCCTGAGGCCAAAGCGCGTGAGGATGCACTTTTAACCAAAAACGGAGCGGTCGGCGTAGTCATTACCGACAAGTCCGCGGACACCCCGTCTGCCTCTATAAAAGCTAAATATGAAAGCGCCCTACAGGGCCAAGTTATCGAACGGGAAGCATTACCGGCGGGCACCTTCAAATTGAAGAGCGCCTCCCTCATGATCGTCCGTAAAAACGGTGAAGAGCGCTTAATGCAATCCTTCGCAGTTAATCTGGTTGATGGAAAAGCTCCTGAAGTAAGCGCCACGAAAGAAGAGCGCACAAAGAACTTGGAAAGCCTAGATCTTCTTGAACAAATCTCAATCAATATCCCAATTGTTTTTGCAGTTAAAGATGGCATGCTCGCGACTCACTCTGTGATGACCGTCCGCAACCGAATTAATTCTGTAGCGAAGGCGAAAGACGCCGTTAAGGACATTTGGCTGGATGGCACTCCAGACAAAGATCGCGACTTTTTTCTCGCGCAGTTAGCGAACGCTAAAATCGACAAGAAACACAGTGGTTACGCCGGAAAGTTAACTTCCTCCGCCTCATCTTCTGGATTTGTAAAACTATTGAGTAGCACCACAGGAATTGTGATCGCCTATGAGGAAGTTCTCAAAGACCGCAGCCACCACTACGTCCTTACCTACGAGCGAGTCAGCGAGGCACCAGCAGATACCGCAAAAGTAGCCGAAGCCCAGAAACAAGCTGTAGAAGCCAGCGAGTTGGAGGCTACCAAGAAAGCCGCTGATCAAAAAAAGGCTGAAGACCTGAAAAAGACTGAACAACAGCCTAAGCCCGCTACAACAAGTGTAGACACTACGGTGGCTTCTGAAGCAGTGGCTACTGAGGCGAAACTTCCAACACCCGCTACCGCCGCCGAGCCTGAAGTGAGAGTTCTGCCGCCAAGTCCCTAAAGCAACCCATTATTACCCGGTGTCAAATCGACACCTTTTTGCTATTTCGTGTATTTTTTGCATGGTTTACCCAGGGGTTTCAATTAGCCCCGTGGGCATATAAATCTCTATAAATTCTAACGTTTTTACGGTTTTTTAAATTCTTTGCAGAGTGGCGCCCTGTTTGCTCCGAAATCCTTCGGGAATTTGGAATTACGGGTGGGAAAAATGATCAAGCGTTCCGTTAGGGACAAATGGTTACAACGGTTACTACGCGTGGCTTTCGCTACGGTGATCGGCGTTTTAATATACCAGCTGCCCCTAGATTATTTGGAGTCCTTCACCTACGACTGGCGCGTTCAGTTTAAACCCAAAGCGCCGACTTCGGGCCGCATCACAACCGTCGCCATCGACACCCCAACCCTAAAGGTTCTGCAGAAAGAACCCTCGGCGAAAGATCATAAAACCGTCATCGAGAAAATCCTCTCTGAGGACCCCTCTAAAGTCGTCATCCTCCTAGACATCACCACTATAGAGGGCACGCCTAAGGAAAAAGAAGAGCTCGCGCAAACCTTAAGAGACCCAAGAATAATTGTCGCCATTAACGAATTACCGCCGGCCGGTGAAATCGATTTCTTGAAATTGCCGCCGCCATACGCGCTGGTAAAAGTGCTTCCTGGCCCGACGACAGTCGATAAAAATGTCCTCGCAAAAGATGGCGTTACCCGACGCATGATTTTATCTGCCGATGGCCAGCCGACATACCAGGTGATTTTGCTGCAAGAAATTATGGGTGGGACGGAAGAAGAAATCAGCGGGCAATTTGATTTACTTGAAGCCAATCAGGCGTACATCGATTTCCGACCTACGGGCACTTACAAGCCGTTGAGTTTTCTGGATTTGCACAGTGGGATTGCCAGCCCCCAGGCAATTAAAAACAAAGTGATCTTGGTCGGGCGGGACACTCGGGAAACAGTTAAAGATTACGTGTTCACTCCGTATAACCGCGAAATCGTGGGCATGAGTGTTCTTGAGCTTCACGCTAATTCTTTAGACACTTTGTTTTTAGATCGCGCTCCCCGGCATGCACCAAAACAAATCAATTTAATCATCACGATTCTGCTTTCATTGTTAACTGTTTACGTCGTGCTGTCGGTTCGGCCGCTTCCAGGTCTCGGCCTTCTTGGGATGGTGTTGGCCGGATTTATCATTGGCTCCCACCTTTCTTTTTTCGCCTTTTGCTGGTGGCTGCCGATGGCTCATCCTCTTCTTGCCACTTTTGTCTGTTATTACTTCTTTATTCCTTATCGCTTGATCATGGAAAACCGCCGTAGCTGGGAGTACTTCCAAAAGAACAAGCTACTTACGCAAGTGGAAGAGCTTAAGAGCAATTTCTTAAGAATGATGTCGCATGATTTACGCACGCCGCTGGCGCGCATTCAAGGGATGGCGAGCGTTGTCCTGGCGGATACGACGCCGCTCAGTGAAAACCAGCGCCACGCGGTAGAGACCATCCACCGCTCAAGCGAAGAGTTGGCAGACTTCATTGGATCAATTTTAAATTTGGGCCGAATCGAAAGCAAAGAAATTAAATTGCAACTGAAGAGCCGTGACATCAACTCAGTTCTTCGCGATGTGATCGCCAAGTCCGAGTTCCTCGCCCGCAAGCGTGGCCTTGAGATCCGTACTGAATTCGAGCCAATGTTCAGCTTCAAGGTCGATGAAGATTTGATTCGCCAGGTTTTTACAAACCTTCTTGAAAATGCGATCAAATATTCCCCTGAAGGCGGCAAGATTCTGGTCAGCACCGAAGAAGTCGACGGACAGGCGGTGGTTCAGGTGGCCGATCAAGGCATGGGAATTCCAGGAGATGATCTCCCTCACGTCTTTGATAAGTTTTTCCGCAGCAATGCAGCAAAACAGACTGAGATCACAGGCACGGGCCTTGGACTTTATTTAGTGAAGTACTTTGTTGAACTCCACCAGGGACGGGTTGAGGTGGAGAGTCAACCAGACAAAGGATCGACTTTCACAGTCGCTCTTCCAATGGTAATGGATACGCAAACACGCCAGGCTTGGGTGGCGAAAGGGGAACATCATGTTTAAAGTGCTCGTGGTTGATGACGATCCGGGACTGAGACTGTCAGTCCGTAGTGCACTAACTACGACAGGGCGCTTTGAAGTTGAGGAAGCGTTTGATGGCGTCGATGCTTTAGCAAAAGTTCGGAGCGGCCAATATAACATGGCCATTCTCGATGTGGATATGCCCCGCATGTCGGGCCTCGATACTCTGCGGGCGATTAAAGAGCATGATCCGTCCATTATCGTGATGATCATGACCGCATATGCGAACTTTGACGACGCAGTCCGTGCCGTAAAAGAAGGGGCATACAACTATGTCGCAAAACCAGTAAAGGCAGACGAGTTAGTTGTAATGGTTGATAAGGCCATTAAAGCGTACTCTTTGATTTCCGAAGTCGCAGCATCAGCTCCGATGCTCATGGAAACGGGTCGTGAAATCATCGGCAACACCGCATCAATGCGCAAAGTCTTTAATATCGTTATGCGGCTTTCGAAAGTGGACACTCCCGTTTTAATTCGAGGAGCTTCAGGAACCGGTAAAGAACTCGTAGCCCGCGCCATTCACGCCAACTCTGCTTTCAAAGATGGAAAATTTGTCGCGATTAATTGTTCGGCCATTCCGGAGAATTTATTCGAAAGCGAATTATTCGGTCACGAAAAAGGCTCTTTCACTGGCGCTGACCAACGAAAAATCGGAAAGTTCCAGTACGCTGAAGGCGGCACTGTGTTCTTGGACGAGTTAGGTGATATGCCTGTCATGATGCAGGTGAAACTGCTGCGCGTGATCCAAGAGAAAATGTTTACTCCCGTTGGCGCGAATCGGGAGATTGAAGCTAATGTCCGCATTATCGCCGCAACCAATCGCCCCCTAGAAGAAATGATGAAGCGCGGAAGTTTCCGCGAGGATTTATACTACCGCTTAAACGTGATGCCGATTTTCTTGCCGTCGCTCAAAGAGCGCAAAGAAGACATCGATCACCTCGTGAACCGCTTTATCCAAAAGTTCAACAAGTCCCATGGCAAACGCATTATCGGCGTCGCTCCGGAAGCAATGGCAGTTTTAAAGCGCTACGACTGGCCCGGAAATATCCGGGAGCTTGAGAACATCATCGAGCACTCCTTTATCTTAGAAGAGTCTAACATTTTAAACCTCGGCTCTTTGCCTGAGCCCTTGCTCTTGGCTATGGGTGTGGATTTGTCGCAATTGGCGACCACTCATTCTGCCGCCGCCAAAGCACTCTTGGATGAGGATGACGCCGATCTTGGTGCGGACCTGGATGACACGGATTTAGGCGACGAGCCCGGAA
>JAYSTF010000056.1:0-13648 GCA_043720065.1 Pseudobdellovibrionaceae bacterium
GACTGGGTGACGCCTTTCGATAGGCGCATGTAGCGGATAGCGCGGGACTTGAGCGTAATTATTTTTTGCTGACTTCTCTTCACGGTAGCCTCCTTTAGTTAGGGAATGTCTAGGCCGCCTAGTCCCAGTGATTTCCAATGGCTAGACTGTCTAGACGGGAGAAGTGGAGACTTCCGAAGAATTTGAGATTCGTAGCCAAACTGTAGCCAGGTTATAGCCAAGCCGAGTGATGCTGCGTGATCTCATGTGATGAGAGGTCTGCGGTATTTGATCTGACTCTTTGAATCCGGGTTTGTGATTTCAGTTAGTTGTATCTCAGCGCACGAATGGCGGTGAGTATTTTGGCGTCCCTTACGAGATTCGAACTCGTGTCTACTCCGTGAAAGGGAGTTGTCCTAGGCCTCTAGACGAAAGGGACGTACAGGATTTCAAATAAAACTGGTGACCCGCGATGGACTCGAACCATCGACCACTTCATTAAAAGTGAAGTGCTCTACCAACTGAGCTAGCGGGTCGCAAGGCAAAGAGTTTTGAAGGAACGGATATGGTTAGTCAACTAAAACAGGGGTTTAACCCAGAGAGTTTGATCGCGGCCCGGGCCCACGGAGATAACGTCGAATGGGACGGCCAATTGGGCGCCGACGTAATTGACGTATTCTTGGGCATAGCGGGGTAAATCTTTCAGCAATCGCACTTGGGTGATGTCGTCTTTCCAGCCTTTGAACGTCTCGTAAACGGGCTTGCAGCGGGCTAAATCGCCAGGGGAAACGGGGTATTCCGTGATGGTTTGGCCATCGAGCTCGTAGGCGGAGCAGACTTTTAGCTCCTCGAAGCCCGAGAGAACATCGATCTTCATTAACGCTAAATTTGTAATGCCGTTGATGCGAATCGCGTACTTCAATGCGACCAGATCGAGCCAGCCACAGCGCCGAGAGCGGCCAGTGGTGGAGCCGAACTCGTTGCCTACGCGGCGCATTTGCTCGCCAATCTCGTTTTCGCATTCGGTTGGAAAGGGGCCAGAGCCTACGCGTGTGGTGTAGGCCTTGGTTATCCCAACCACTTTTTGGATCATGCCAGGCCCGATACCGGAACCCACAAGCGCGGAGCCTGAAAGAGTGCTTGATGACGTCACGAAAGGGTAGGTCCCGTGATAAATGTCCAACAAAGAACCTTGAGCGCCCTCGAACAAAACTTTTTTGCCCGACTTCAAAGCTTTATGAATGAGCAAGCTTGTATCGCGTGCGCGATAAGGGGCTAAACGCTCGGCCCAGCCACCGATTTGCTCCATCAGCTTTGCGGAATCCATGGGATCGGTCTTGTAGTATTCTTTCAGCAGGAAGTTCTTTTCCTTTAGAGCGGAATCTAGTTTTGCTTTTAAAGTTTCACGATTAAATAAATCGCCGAACAAAATCGCTTTTCGTCCCGCTCTATCTTCATAAGCAGGGCCGATGCCTTTGCCCGTAGTGCCGATTTTTTCTTGGCCTAAAGCCTTCTCACGCGCCTGATCGAGGTGGCGGTGATATGGCATTAACACAGTCGCAGAATCAGAAATCAAAAGCTGCTTTGGATCTGCAAGTAATCCTGAGATCTTAAGCGCATCGATTTCCGTGCAAACAGTTTCGATATCTAAAACAACTCCAGCTGCGATTATGCAGGTCGTTTCAGGATGCAGAATTCCTGAGGGGATTAAATGTAAAACTGTTTTTTTGCCGTCGACCACCAGCGTATGGCCGGCATTGGCGCCGCCTTGATAGCGCACGACCAAATCCGCTTGGGCTGAAAACACGTCGACAACTTTGCCCTTACCCTCGTCACCCCATTGGGCTCCGACCACGATGATTCCTGGCATTCCCCATACTCCCTTTAAATTTAGGCGTGATCGAGATTAGGGCGGAAGACCGCCTATGTCCAGGCCTAGATCTTGCTCATTGATGGCCTTTTGGCCTCCATAGCGATTTTAACGGAGAATGAGATGCATCAAACTTTAAGAATTTTCACGGTTGTGCTTTGTCTTCTACAGGGACTGGCCGCTGGCGCCAGAGAAAATGACGCAACGGCTGGCATCATCGCCACACTCGCGGAGCGAGTTGAAAACGTAAATAAGCTTTGGGCTGAAGCCACCCCAGACTGCGCGAACTTAAGAATCTTGAGTGAACTCGCGCCTGCTGAGGCCGCAGCCATTGGCCGTGACTCCGCTAAATTGGTTGGCAAAGCTCAAAAGCTCGGCTTACGGGCCGAGCGAGCGATGCTGGATTTTGCCACTTTAGCTATTGCGCTTAATGCAAGATGCCGCGGCTACAATGAAGTGCACTACCACGAATTTCCTTTTTCGACGCCCACTCACAAGGCGCCAAAATCAATCACGGACATCCGTCTGCGAGCTCTTTGGGCGATCTCAATTCTTGAGGAATCTGTCCAGGCGATCCGCGCTACAAAAGAGTAGCGAGTCTTTCGCTTTTCCATTTTTAAAAAATTCGATGGTGCGATCGACGGCAGCAAATGAGGCCTGCCCAATCTAAGACTGGCGTCCGAATTTCAGAAAGATTTACGCACTCCTCCCCCTTTAATTGCATCTGGTGCCGATTTCTAACGGTCTTAGGCTTGCAATTACGAGTCTCCGAGAACAGGAGACCGCAAATTAGATATCTATTATTTCTATTTATTCCGCTTCAGGCCATGGCCTTTGACTGTAGGAAACAAAATATCGCAGCTACTATCTATGGTCAGCGGGCGGCACATTCACGATCAGAAGTGGACCTTCTGCAGAAGTTGATTGCGGAGCAGGAACTAAAGCAAGGCCCATTAACAATGGATCTCAAAACGGCCATCCTTCGGCTTGAGCATCTGGCTTATGTCCAAAACGCGTTGAAAATGACGTTACCAGCGCTATCTGGGACAAGGGAACATCTAGTTCAGCAACTCGAGCGAGAGTCGGCACTTAAAGAAACGGATCGCCTCTTAAGAGAAAGCATAGCGCGAAATCCGATGAAGCCGATTAGCCAGCAAATTAAGGACTACCTGATCGTCAATCAAAGAGCGTTCAAAAGTAAACGATTGAGACAGTTCGATGAATTTGTGGAAGTCCTTGCGATCAACGAGGAAACGTCCGAATACTGGAAAAAGAATCAAAGTGAAATAGTAGCGGACTTGATTCGAGGGGACCGCCCCTTCTTGGTCAAACTCCTTGAGGAAGTCATTCTGCAAATTTCCGCTGTTTCTGAGGGTCATTTAAGCGCTAGGTTCCTAAAACTATCAATCGACGGCGACGTTACGTCATTCCAAAAAAAGTTGGGGGATTCGAACCTTTTGGTAACTGAATACCAGGCGAAAATAGCCGATCACAATAATTCCATAATTGAGAATAGCGCGTTAAGTGAATGGGTATCTGCCGAAGTCAACCGCCGGTGCAAGACCTTTGATCGGCAAGCCAGAAAGATTATTTTATGAAGTACACAGCTCTATTTATTTTGTGCATTCCAACTATTCTTCATGCGAACAGCGGAGCAAAGCTCCATAGTTTAAATAGCACCCGCAAAACCAGCTATGACCAGGCGTATGCTGAAGTGAAAGATCTCAATTACCTTCGCATGAAGATTTTGGGGATTAAAAACGGAACGACACGCCTTGTAGATGCCTGGGAAGCGGCAAAACCAAATTGCTCATCGCAGTTATCCTCGCAAAGCCTTGAGTCCTGCCACGCAAAGCTGATGACGCTCAGCCTAGACGCGGAAATGCAGCTAAGTCAGTTGCAATCATTAACAAGATCAGAAAATTACGAGCGGCTATTGAGGACTCCATCTAACGGAGAAATCCAAGTGCAGCGACTTGTACAGTCAACGACAAACGTATTCATTGATTACATCAGACAGGCCCATATTTTAAGACGGACGGTTGGAGAGAGGCTAGCGATCTCAAGCTTCAAAGCGGCGCTTTCTGGCGTTGAAAAGGCTGAAGAGCAGGCACGACGTAATGTCCAGTGCCGGATGATGCCGACCGTTTTGTTACAAAAATTAAACGCGAGTCGTTTGTCCCTACTCCAGGGGAAGAATGCCTTTGATGCCTATTTGGTAATGCGATCTCGGTTTATGGCTCAGGAAGTAGAAGAAGCCACTGAAGCATTAGCGAACGAGTGCGGCACAGGAAGCTTTTCGGCTGTGAAAGCAGAGGTACAGGCGTTCTTAAAATCACATCCTACGCCAGACGTTGTCAGATCCTATGCTGTTAAATCTTGCGCAAAAGTCCAAGACTCCGATGTGGAGCTTAAAGCGGTCTGTTTAGCATCCGATTTCAATCCAGCTGTTTATTATTCATTACATGAGCGACTGCGAAAAACCGCTGGTGGAAAATGAGAAGTTTAAGATTCATTTTCGCTATGGCTTATATGTTTTCGACGCCGGTTTGCTCTAATGCGCAAACTTACACCGTCGCAAATTTCCGCATTCCTGGGGGGCTTGGCACCATCTCCGCCTCACCAGCGCCGACATCCGGTTCCATCGGCGGTGCGTGGGACGGGCAAATTTCCGTCGGACCCAATGCGCCAGCAAGCGGAGTGCTAACGCCTCCCGCAAAGGGTGGGAGCAGTTCACAAAAGGGCAATTCGGTACCGCCCAAATCAAACGCAGCAAAAGCCCCGGTCCAGCAGCCCGGTGCACAAGTTTCCCTGGGGCCTGCACCCGGTTCTGCCGCACCGAAAAGTACAGCGCATGGAGATCACCGCGGTTTCATGATGTGGGCCGATATGCAGGGTTTCGCGGCGCTCGATGCACGCGTAGCTGCTAAAGAGCAACATAAACAATATTTAGCTTGGGCTGCGCAAGCTTCTACTCGAATGAAGAAATTTTTAAATGATCAGCCGAAGATCGCCAGGGATTTAGTTGACGTTCAATTGGTGGCGGGCGAATCGGTTCTAGAATCAGATAGTGAGGACGCGAAAGCGTTGGCTCAGACCGGTGAAGCGCTAGTGATGATGGAATTTCAGGACAACAATGATGTCAAAAAAATTCTTAACAGCCTTGGTGTTGATGCCGGCAATGGCGGGTACAACCAGAGCTACGTTCTGCTGGATTTAGTCAGCCGCTATCATGGGGAGGAGTGGCACCAGAGAAACGAACTTATAGATTTTGGGAGACGGTCCACGCGCCAAATGCGCGACCATGCAGTGAAGAACAGCGAGCGGACGGCTCAAGCCAGTCAAGATATGGGAGTTGTGCTTGGGGAATTTGGTGCTGTATCAGCGCGAAATGAAACATCGGGTTCACCCGCAGCCGTAAATGATCTTTCAAATAAAATCGCCAATATTGAAACCTACTCACCATAAAAACAACAATTGAAGACTCTGGCTCAAATGAGCTTGGAAGAGTCCGAGAGAGCGCGACGTGAAGGCAACAATGAAGACGCTTAGGTGTTTTATCAGCGGGAACTGCTCGCCAAGCGCAGACCGCGATCAAACTCTTAGGCCGAGTAAAGGGTGGAGCCGTAATAGTCGAGAAGGGCGTGGCTTACGCAGGGAAGCTAAATAAATTCACAAAGACGGTGAAAGATAAGTTCGTCTCGATGATCGGGCGCGCTTCGCCAAAAGATCTCGAACCCGCACTCGACGCGATGACTAAGCACCTTGATGATTTTGACATTGATGAGTTGATTGACGCCAAAGAAGCCAATGAGAGGTTCCTCATCAGAGCGGCGCGATTAAAAATCAAACGAGGCGCGAATCATGGTGCGGTGGGAGAATTGGTTGAGGCGCCCTACCAAGGCTGGACAACCGCCTACAAGATAAGGCCGAAAAAAAATTAGGCAATCATAAATTCACTAGTGTGGTCTCCCACTGCGGACTTATAGTTGCGGTTGCCGCTCACCAAGAGAATGAAATGTTTACTGATAACAGCAATGTTTTTGCCTACGACGAGTTCGGTCAGACAGTTTGGCGGATTGAACCGCTCTACGTAATGCCCGTAAGCCCCGAGGACTCGAGGGAAAACTTCTCGAGCGTTAGCACTCATGAGGGGAAACTCCTCGTTCAGACTACGGATAGTGATTTTTTCGAGATCAACCCGTCTACGGGTGCAAAAAAATTCTATGTGTCTTCTCGGTTTTAAAGTACTAGTTCGAACCATCGCGCGGGGATCGGTAGTGAGTCTTTCGCTCTTCCATTCTTAAAAAACTCTAATGTGCGCTCGACGGCGGCAAGCGAGGCTTGGTCGATCGCTTGTTCGGTAAAGGCGCCAATATGTGGCGTCAATAAAACGTTTGATCGGCCGCGAAGTTTTGAATCATTAATTAGCGGTTCTCGCTCAAATACATCAAGTGCCGCACCTTGAATCGCACCTTCATCAAGTGCCACAGCAAGTCCGGTCTCCTCAACGACTTGGCCTCGGGATGCATTAATTAAAAACGCATCTGAGTTCATAAGGCGCAAGGTTTGATGATTGAGCATGTGGTAAGTTTCTTTGGTCAGTGGCACATGTAAAGTCAAATAATCAGCTGCGACTAAGACTTCCGAGAACGCTAATCGATCTACACCAAGTTCCTTAAATACGGAGTCATCGACATAAGGATCATGCGCGATAAGTTTCATTCCAAGTGCGCCCATGACCTTTGCGACTTTTTGGCCCACGCGACCAAGGCCGACGATTCCAAGCGTGTGACCTTGAACCGAGTAGCCCCGAAGATCGTCGGTGCGCCATTTATTTTTCTTTACCGAATCCATAGCCATAGGAATTCGCCGTGCTAAATTCAGAATTAATGCGAGGGTTAATTCCGCGGCACTCTGAACGTTGGCCTCTGGTGTGTGGCTGACGGTGATTCCTCGTCTAGCGCACTCTTTGAAATCGATATGATCAAAGCCGCTAGTGGCGGTGACGATCCATTTTAACTTTGGGGCGGAGTCGAGGAGCATTTTATCGACCTTGGTGCGGGAGCGAATCAGCAAACCTACAACTGACTTCAATTCATCGGAAGTAGGGCGCAAATCTTTGGACTTTTTGAAATCACACTCAAGTTCGGCTTTTAATTTAGCAACGGCGGGACCGTGATAGGTGTCCGTGATCAGTAACTCAACGGACATTCGGGCCCCTGGTGAGGACGGCTTCCATGGCTTTTCGAGCGGCGCTAATTTTAAAAGACGTAAAGCCTTCAGCCCTTAAATCCACCAAGCTTTGGCCGAGTAGTTCAACCCCTGCGATCGCGTCGCCGTCTGTGATATAACCCAAATGGCCAAGGCGAATAATTTTTCCCGCCAAATGATCTTGCCCGCCCATGACGGTCACGTTGTACGTGCTTTCCAAATGATCGCGCAGAGCTGCGCCATCCACTGAAGCTGGCAAAGCAATAGCGGTAACTGAAGCGGCCGGACTTTGTGAGAAAACACTAAGGCCTAAGGCTTTTGCGCCCTCACGGGTCGCTTCAGCTAGCACTTCGCAGCGGTTGCGAATCCACTCCAAGCCATTTCCTTGAAAGCGAAATAAAACCATATCGAGCCCTACTATATGAGAGTTTGCGGTTGAGAAATAAGTCTGGCCTTTGCCTTGAGCATTTTTCTCCTGCAGAAGATCAAAATAATATCGTGGCGTTTTGGCTTTTGCGTTCGCTCCCCAAGCTTTCTCAGAGAGCGCAATAAATGAAAGACCCGTCGGCAGCATAAAAGCTTTTTGCGAGCCACCAATCACCACATCAAGACCCCATGCATCCATGGGTAAATCCATGGCGCCAAGGCCCGTGATTGCATCAACGATAATAAGAGCATCGCTGTTTTCTTGCGTGATCTGCGCCACTTCACGAACCGGGTTTTGAGTCGCAGTGCTGGTTTCGACCGCTTGAATCAATACTGCCTTTAATGCGGGTAAACTTTTTAATTTTTCTTTGACGGCACTGAGATCCAATTGGGCGCCCCAAGGAACGTCAATCCGGTGCACTTGAATTCCAAAGCGGGTAGCCATTTCAGCCCATCGCTCCCCAAATTTTCCGCTAACAATGCATAATATTTCATCACCGGGGCTCAAAGTGTTCACTAGAGCGGCTTCCATGGCACCAGAGCCGGTGCTCGTCAAAACCAATACGGGCTGCTTGGTGCAAAAAAACCACTGTAAGCCTATTTTAACCCGCTCTAGAACGGCGATAAATTCAGGCGTGCGATGATGGCGCATCGGAAGGGCCAAGGCCGATAAAACCTCGGGCGGCATGGGCACGGGCCCAGGAGTTAAAAGTCGGTAAGGATACTTTGAATTCACGGCCTTAAGCTTTATACTGCTTTCCATTATGGGTCGAGTCGTTTGTCTTTGCGTTTTCCTAATGTTGACGAGCTGTGCGTATCGCTGGGGCCTCGGCGAGAGAAGCCTTCCTGGCGGGTACCGCCAAATTGCCATTCCAGTGTTCGTTAATCGAACTCATGAGGTTGGCCTTGAGGTGGCATTCACAAACGCCATCGTGCGCGAGTTTGAAGAATCGCAAATCGCAGCCGTGGTCCCTTTGGATGGCGCCCCGTTAAGGCTTGAAGGGTATATCGAAAATATTCGTTACGAGTCGCGATCGGCCGCTGAAGGGGGAACCACGTCGGAGATCAAAGCATTGCCGGACAAGACGGTTTTGGTTACATCCTATCAGATCGTCATCACGTCGCGCATAAGGCTTCGCCGCCAATCCGACCAAGCAGTTTTATGGGAAGGCAGCGTTGTCAACGAGCGAGTTGTGCAAGCGCCGCGGATCGGCTCACAGGTTGTCAATTCGGCGAACGTCCTTTACAACCAAAGTGCCAAGCAGTTGAACATCACAAGCCTCGCCACAGAAATGATGGAAGAGGCGCACGACCGCATGACGGAGAATTTTTAAAAACGCCTATGGCCAGCTTCGACTTAAGACGACTGCAAATGCATTTACAAAAAGGCGCACCTCAAAGCCTTTACCTTTTCGTTGGCGAGGAATTCTTTTTAATTAACGAAGCACTTCAGGGTTTGCGCAAAGTCGTATTGAATGAGGGCGCCGCTGATTTTAATTACGATCAGTTTTTCGCTGGAGAAGATGATTCAGTTAAAATCCGCGACACGATCGAAATGCTCCCGATGATGAGTCCGCGCCGTTTAGTGATTGTTCGCCAAGCGGAAGTTTTAAAGGAGAAAGACTGGGAGATTTTAAATCCGATTCTTGAATTTCCGGTAGAGTCGACGACGTTGGTCTTTGTGGCCGACAAAGTGGACAAGCGCAAAAAATCCTTCAAGCGTTTGGAAGAAAAAGCTGTCGTTGTGGAATTAAGTCGCCCTTATGAGAATCAGCTCGCTCCTTGGGTTGAGTATATCGCGGCGAAGTACGGGCTTGCGATTCAAGACGAAGCGGTTTCTTTGTTGCGCCAGTTAATTGGTGCGAGTCTTACGGAATTGAACAACGAGCTCGTCAAACTCCGTGATTTCATCGGGGACCGCAAGACTGTGGAAAGTGATGATGTTTTAAAAGTAGTTTCACGGTCACGGGTCGATAGCGTTTTTGAACTGACGAACGCCATCGGCAAGCGCGACCGCGCCCAAGCCCTTCAAACCTTGGCTTACCTTTTGGAGCAGGGGCAGAATGAAGTTGGGGCGGTGGCGATGATCGCTCGGCATTTAAGAATTTTAAGTGTCGTCAGAGACGGTGTAAAAGAGGGACTCCCTACGGGAAAGCTCTGTGTAAAAGCTGGAATTCCCCAATTTTTTTTGAAAGATTATCAATCCCAGGCGAGATCCTGGAGCGAAGACAAAATTACACGCACAGTCCATGCGCTAAAGGACACCGATAAGGCCCTAAAATCGTCGCCAGTCTCCGCCCACATTTGGCTCGAAAACTTCATAATTAAAGCCTGCGAAGCTTAAAAGAATTTTGTTATGGGTAAGCGCTATGCGCATACTCATCGGCTTAATTCTAATCGTGTTGTTAATTGCGGCCCCTTCAGCCCTAGCGGCGAAGAAGGTCCTGTGCACAATCACTATCAATTCAGATGACGAGGGAAAAGTATTTCGGAGGAATTTGTCCGCGGGAGAATGGGAAGCGCCCATTGAACTTGTCGATCAAAAAAATCCCGATTGGTTCAAGACGGCGTGCCGTCGAAATTTAAAATGCGATGTCGTGATCATTTCTGGCCATTTCGCCCGCGAGGCCTTTGCCGCCGGCACTGAGCTAGAGAATATTCAAAAGTCCGCGTATTTAAATGTCGAAGATATGGAGCGAGCGTCTTGCAGTAATAGCTGCCCGGGCATTTTCGCTAATCCTAAGGAAATATACATGTTCGGCTGCAACACGCTGAATTTGAAAAACGAAAACTACGATCCTAGCGCCCAGGAGAACAATCGCTCCCGAATGCGCCGAATTTTTGCCGGTGTCCCGGTGGTTTACGGCTTTGCGAGCTCGGCACCTTTGGGGCCGCAGGCCGCTCATCTTTTAAACGGCTATTTCAGAGCTGCAATGGCAGGAGAAATCGGCAGCGGGCGAATGAATCACCGAATGATATCGAACTTGGCCGCAGCTTCGATGACAGCAGTGACTGGCATGAGGCCGTCTGATGTTGATTATGTATATCATAATCAAGTTTGCACTTTCTATAACGACGCATTGCCAGTGATTAAGCGAAGCGAGTTGGCTTCAGAAATTTTTAATCGTGAATTTTCCCAAGTGACGTTATTTTTCGATCACCTCGAGAAGTACTTGAGCGGCTTAACTGCGAATGAACGTCGCGCGATTCAAGCCAAAGAGGACACGAAGTCAAACTATGTCAGGAGCACGAGAAACTTGCACAATGTCGATCTGCGAATTCGCATGTTAGCGGCAGCGGAAACTATGGGCTGGCTGACAGCTCCTGAATACCAAGACGAAATTCTTCGCATGGTAAAAGAGCTTTTTGACAAGAATTTGGTGAATCACGGTTTGCTTTCAACCGTTTGTCCGTTGAATTCTGCCGGTCAATTTGCTTCTTTGATAGCAAGTTGGCCGATGCCTAATTCCGTTGCGAAAGTCGCCGTCCTAGCTTGCTTTGGCCACGCGGGGGCGGCAGCTATGATGATCGATGCACTTGGCAGCGCAAACCCCGAATCAATTGAAGTCGCGCAAAACTATTTCCGCCAACGCCCCCTTAGCGACGGTGCCAGTATTGAGAGTCTCGCTCAGCGGATATTAAACGGCGGTAGCGGTTCTGAATCCCAGCTCCGGGCGTTGGAAACATTAGCCCGCTTCCGTATTTCTGACGCCCCATCGATGTCTATTTTGCTTCACGCGTTCGCCGGTTCGCGGAGTGCTTTAGTCCAACAGGCGATCGTGAAGGTCTTCTTGTTCGCCGATCTCTCCGTTGTAAATAAGATGGAATTCGCCCGCGTCATCCGCGACTCCCGCTTGCCGGCCAACCCCGACGCCACCGAATTTTTACTCCAGCGCCTGCGCTAAATACCTATGTGCTCTCAAAAAAGTTGTGTTCCGGATTTAGAATAACGCTTCGCGGACGCGGCGGTTGATTTGCAGAATCGGGAACACGGCTTTTTTGAAGGGTGTAGCAAACATGGCGCGGATTCGAGAGCATAAATTGCGAATATGTTTAGCGATAAGAAAAGTGGCGATGCGTGAAGGATGGACACAGGAGCACCTCGCACCGCATGCAGAAATTTTGGTGGCTACCTAAGGCGCCGGCCTTATTCCATCGGGATAGACCATAACGGTAATCGCGCGGCTAGAGTCGACTAAGCATTCGAAAGTCGACGCCGGATTTCCCCAAAGCGAGAAGGCGGCGGCCCGGGATTCGTCATTAAAAGGGATGAAGTAGGTGTGGCGGTCAATTTTTCGGCCGTAAATATCTTCCACAAACCAAGTTGGTGAGTTCATACGGTAGTGTCGGGAAAGGTTTTCTTTCACGGGGTTCAGATGCAGTTCGTTTCGCGAGGTGAAAGTGGCAAGGCTCGCGGTTGAAAAGTCGGAAAGACCCCAAGGGGTTGGAAGAGTTTTTCCGTCGAGACATTTTACAAATTCCGGGTAGTCGGTGAGGGTCGCGTCTACTTCATACGCCGCGACGTTCAATATCAAAGGAATGAGAAGTAGAAAGAAAATCAGGGCAGCTTGCCGAGAGGAGATAGTCAAGGCGGGAATTCCCCAAAGTACTATCCAAAGGACGGGAAGGTAAATCAGCGGCTGGAGGTACATTTGCAAATTAATATCGCCTATACGTCCCAGCGCTAACAATACTGCTATTGAACTAACCACGGAAAAAAGGCCAAGAAGCAGAAAGTTTTTTTGCCAGGCGCGAGAGCCAATTGAGGGCTGAGCTCGCCGCTTGTAAAACTGAACGTATATGGCAAAGACGCCTAAAACGGAAAATACGATCCAGTTCTGCAATAAAATCTGAAGCAATATTTCGGGCAGCGCGAATAAGCCTTCGGAAAACTCTTTTAGGTTGGCGCCAAAAAAGTTAAGCTTTTCACGCCTTGAGAAATTCAAGTGCGTCAGCGTGAAACTTGTAATGACACCGATTCCGGTGCCGCAAAGAAGAACAATGAGAGATCTCTGCGTCAGGACCCGGGAGAAGTCTCTTTTTTCTGACGTATAAATTAGTGCGAGAATAAGGGGAGCGATCACCTGGGGCACCGCCCAGAAATCTGAAAACCCCAATCCGACGGAGAACAGCAAACTTACCCATAGCAGTAGGAATTCTTGCTTCGACTTTAATTTTTTGACTTCCGTGAGCAGCCAGACACCTAAAAGAAAAAACAATTGCAGCGCGCCGTGATGATTTGGCCAAAATGCCGCGGTCACAAAATAAGGGGTTGAGTCGGCGAGGACTACGTAAGCAAATACCGCTACCAAGAAATGCCAGTCGGATCTGTGTTCGCTCCAGATGTTTTTGAAAATGCGGAAAGCCACGTAAAACAAAATGCCCGAGAAAGCGAACGCATACAGCATCAGCCCCCAGGTGATGTGGGAGGTTAGAAGCCTTAGGTTAAAAAACAGGAGGAAATCGGGGAATAAAAACGGGGCCACTGGGAGCTGAAATTGTGAAAGGGGCCGTCCCGCAAGGACTTCGCGATACAGACCTTCGAAGTAGAGAAGGTCGCCGTGCATGAGGACCCGCTTCTCGACCCACCACACATGGAGGGCTAGGAGAGTGAGCCAAGCTATTGCTTTCACTAGGTTAAGATTCTGTCACGTCCAGCCGATAAGGCAACATGGCAGTGCAAACAATTAGACGAAGACGAGTCCCCAGGCGGGAGTTCACGCGCCGGATCGGAATCCTGGTGCGGGGCCGCTATCATGTAAACCGCGCCGTTCAAATCGGCGAGGGTGGGATGATGATTTATAGCGAGGACAAACTCGTCGTCGGTCAGCGGCTGGTTTTAAGTTTCAAACTGCCGGGCAGAACGCCATGCGTGGTCATGGGAACCGTGAAATACGCAATGGCTGCGCAACTTGGGCTCAATGAGCGCTACGGATTAGAGTTCACGGCATTAAGTTTTGAAGTGAAGCGTGAGATCCGAAATTACGTGGCAATGCAAACCAATCAAGCGGACGCATTGAAATCGCCGTCCGCTTAAAGTCGACTATTTACCTAAACCAGCAACTTGAATGGAAACACGGGCGATGCGGCGAGCGGCATTGCGAGTGTGGATAACACCTTTTTGCGCGGCCTTGGCCACGGCGCTCATAAATGAAGCCA
>JAYSTF010000057.1:0-13477 GCA_043720065.1 Pseudobdellovibrionaceae bacterium
GCGTATTCACCCCCCCCCCAACAACCCTTTCAGCGTGACGATTTCAAACATAGAAATTTGATTGTGACAGGGGATTCTTAAACATGGGCAATAAGTAAAAATTTGGTGATGGTTGAGGTGATGAATGGATGAAAACTGGAAAAAGATTTCTGAACAAATGAGGTTCTTCAACGGCGGGGAATCTAGAATCACAGACCTTGCCCTCATTCTGAAGGAAACTTCTTTTGAACATGAAGCGGATCAATTAAAACTCATTTCCTTGTTTTCTGCATTCAAACACAAACCCAGCCCTGACTCGTTCTTCAATTTCATGTCTTGTTTGTTCAGGCAACAACCTTCCCAGAAATTGCAGACCACAACACTTCCTGATCTTGCAATTTCCTTTGTTCTTCACGGTCTTGATGACGAATTGAAAGACATGGCTGTAGAAACCTGTCTGATAGGCTTGAGTATTTTTCCAGCGACACAGCTTCCACCAATCGTTGACCAGATCCTTCGCTTTCAAGTCCCATTGGATTCAGGTTCCCATGTTGTCAAATTTCTCAGCCCACTCTTCCTCAACAGGCTTTCCACGGACCAACAGGCCACAGTTGTAACATGGATATTGAAGCAACATGAACTTCAGCACATTTCCGTTTCAGACAAACCACGGTTGATGGGAAAATCGCTGTCAGCAAAAATGAATTGGATTTCCGAATGGCTTGATCTTCTCAGCCAACAGGATTTCCGATTTCAGAGTCCCTTTCTCAGTCTTCACTTAGATGTTGATGAGAAAAAGTCTGGGAAGAAGTTTTCCAGTGCAACAATCCAAATCCAGGGAACTGCGAAGCGTCCGGTAGACCTTGAGTGTGCCTTTGATTCCCAAGGCACCTACATTCTCGGCAAGATCATTGAGTGGGAATCTTGGCTATTGAATGTCACCGAAGAGTTACTCAAAAGTTCATGGTCGTCTATTAAGCGACACCGTATGTCCGTGACAGACCTGGAACTTGCAGCTGAGAAATCAAATGCCGTTCGCACGTCTAGTGACAAGTTCACAAACCAGTTGAATAGGGCTAAGAAGAACATCAATGACAAAGTCAGAAACGAGATTCGCCGTTCCAGCCCTTCACTCACGAAGTTGATTGCGAATCACAATCTTTTCTTGGTGGGTGGTGGCTTCGCGTGGATCAATACCGTGAAGCGGCCCACAGCATCAGGTCTTGCACTCATTGAACAGCCAAGACCTTCTGCACCAGAAAGATCCAAGCGGAACCCTCGCCTCAAACTTTGACTCTGCATTTCCTTTGAATTTTATTTTCTGAACTTCAAAAAAAGACATTCTACATCTTCCGTCGAAACCAAATGCGTAGCGAGGTAGCACGATGGAAGGATTTGACATGGACACCACAGGCTTCGCGTTCTTTCAGCCTGGAATCGACCTGTGGGTGGATCAGTGGTTAGCAAAGAATGCCACAATACATGAAAAGCAAAAGCGGAAGCCAAAGGATTTTGAACGACGAAAACCATTTGGTTGGCTGCGAGACTACAACACAATGAACGCCTACAAATTTGAAGGCAAGGATGTCTTTATTGGAAGGGATAGAAAGCACGATGTTCCGACTCTCGCCGTTCTGAGATTTGAGGTTCATCTTTCTCAGTTTATTTCATTCAATGATTTTCTTGAGTGGGCAAAGAAAGTTTTCAGAGAGGCATTCCCATGCCTGATTGATGCAAAGATTTTCAGACTCGACTTGCCGGTGGATATTGCATCGTCGTTGGATTTCTATGTTCGCCACCTGCATCAACCACGGGCAAGAAATCAGTGCATGACCAAGAGAGGAAAGCGAACACTAGCAATCGGCGCATACCCTCTTGGCACCCATGTCT
Organism: Pseudobdellovibrionaceae bacterium; assembly: GCA_043720065.1. Lineage (GTDB taxonomy): Bacteria > Bdellovibrionota > Bdellovibrionia > Bdellovibrionales > UBA1609 > JAIBAM01. The sequence continues at coordinate 1,870 of JAYSTF010000057.1, forward strand.
ACGAGTGGGATTGCCCTCGAAACCAAGTTGATCTGTTCTTGGACGATCGTAAACCAAACGACAATGGTGACATTCGTGTCACAAGAATTGAACCGCGAAGATGGGGAACGAAGGTTCCTATTCAATCGCTTCGAGACATAGATGATCTGAGAACATTTGATCCCTTTCAGCACCTTCGATTGATTGGTGACTTGGTTCACATTCCAGACCACTTGCCCACACCAACTAAGAACATGTTGATAGCGTTTCAAAGTCTAAGCAAAGACTTTGGTGTTCAGGAAGCAAGGAAGCGTTTGAATCAACAACGGAACTTTTCGAGAACAGTCGAAAAATATCTTCAGCCAATTCCGCAGAACATTCTAAGAAAAGCGTGGAAGAAACACATCCGAAGATTTCTCGACACACAGCTTGTGATCTTTCCACCACCTCTGAAGGATTCATCTTTTCTTCTTGAGGCCGCTTCCGGCATTCGGATGAGGCGACACGATAGTGGCATACGCTATGAACTTCTCAACCCCGTTGTCGAGAAGGGGGATCAATGAATTCACTTCACCTCAACAACGAACATGTCGCTGCAATTCAGAAATACTCAGAGACGATTCCCCTCAAATATCGAAGATCATTTCTGAAGGTCGCCTTGGGCCGTGGCGGAAAACGCGAAATCATCAAAGTGAAGTGCCAATCATGCGTCAACTTCGAGGACGTGTCTGCGCGGGTTGGTGGCTGCACAAGCATCCTTTGTCCGACGTGGCCCTATCGTCCCTATCAACAAACAGAAATTGGGGGTTCCAATGAGTAGGAACCAAAACCCCCAGGTTATGGAACTTGCGACACCTTGGTTGACGGTGGTAGAGGCTGCACAATACCTAAGCGTCCAGCCGAAGACTATCTACAACTGGATCAACAAAGGCCGCATCAAAGTTCACAAGTTTCACGCTGCAAAAAATGGCGGACTCAGATTCCTGCGAAAGGATTTGGATGATGTTCTAACGAAGGGGAAAAGATGAAAGTTGAAAATGGAATAACAAAAAATGGGGACGGCACCTACGACGTGCGCGTTGCCACAAATATCAAAGGCCAATTCTTTCAGCGACAAAAAAGAAACGTTCTCACGCTTGGTGAGGCAAGACGCCTGAAAACCTCGTTCTCAGAAGAACGGGCGATCTGGAAAGACCGAATGCAAAGTGGTGTTAGGACTTGGCGTGAAGCCTTGGATGAATACTCAAAAGAGGCTGAGTCCAACCTTCGACCGTCCACATTTCAAAATGAAATGCACAGCTTGAATGCACACACAAAAGATTGGATGGACCGACACCTTGATGAATTCAAAAAAGAAGATGTATTGAATCACATCAACCAGATTCTTCAGAAAAGAAACTTTGCGACCAAGAATAGTTTGGCGAAGTTTGTTCGGAAAGTCTTTCAGTTGCAAGTTGAGACCGGCGTTTTGTCCTTCAATCCAGCAAGCAAGATTCGATTTATAAATGCGGGACTGAAAAACAACAAACTCATCTGCATGACAAAGACAGAGGTTGCACTTCTTCTTGAGAAATCATTCCAACTAGATCATCCATGGCACTCTATCTACAGAGTAAAATATCATTTCGGTCTACGGTCAGGCGAAGCATTCGCCTTGTCTTGGAAAAACGTAGATTTTGAAAACAAGATTGTTTATGTCTCAGAATCTTATTGCTTCAAGTCTGAGAAACTTGGGCCACCCAAGAATAAAGAATCCAGAACCGTTCCCATGAGTCCTGGAATGGAAGTGTTTCTGAAAGAACTCAAGCTATCAAGAGGGAACGAAGAGTTTGTCTTGCCACACCCGCCTGGATGGAAACACGGCGACGCTGCGAAGATTCTCAAAAGTCTTCAAAAGGATCTTGGAATTCGTGAGACCAACTTCCACTCACTACGTGCAAGTTTCATCACGCACTTGTTGTTAGACGGAATGCCCATCACCAAGGTTCAGCACATGGTCGGCCACAAAGACTTAGCAACAACACAACGCTATGTCCGCCTGACTGCAAGTGATCTGAAGGGCGCGACCAATAGTCTTGACGTTGATGTCGATTCAAAAATGGGAAAGGTCGTCGCTTTTCAGCCAAGACCTATCTGATAACTTAAAGCTGTCCCTGTGCCATTTGTTCGGCCATTGACCGCAGCAATCTAACTTGTTCAGGCTTCAGCTTTGGAAGCAAAGTCTGAACAACGTCATGGTCCGTTTCTTCATCTTTCCAACTCTTCACTAACTCAGCGAAGTATTTCGGTTTGATTTCAAAGACATCTAAAAACTTCAACAGACGTTCACCCTTCGGTGGATTCTCACGTCCGTTTTCTATTTGGCTGATGTAGGAATCAGAACAGCCGACAAGTTCACCCATCTTCCGCATTGAATAGCCGCGCTTCAGTCTGAGTGCGCGAAATACTTGTGCTTCAGGTGTCACAATCACCTTGCTTGCCCGACCTTTATTTTTCATGTTGGTTTTTATACTGAAAGGCTAAGCAAAACGCTACATATTTACTAAGCATGTAGTTGTGCAACTTCCCGTGCAACATGTTTGCAACTTGCAGCGGGAAAAGAAGGGAAATCAACGGGACTTGAATCTCGCCAAAACTGAACTCAACTGATTGATTTTGTGATTGAAAAATGAAAACCAAGGAAGAGAAGGGAAAAACTGGGAAACCAGGTTAAGTCCCTGATTTCCCGTGACCGAAAAATGGTGGAGGCGGGGAGAATCGAACTCCCGTCCGCGAGAGATCCGCTATCAGGCGGGCTACATGCTTAGTCGTTGGTTTTAGGTGACCAAGAGGCGGGCAACGACACTCTTCTCAAGGCCCCTCCCCCAGAATTTTTAGTATGCAAGCCCTGGAGAAAACAGCTTGCATACGGTGCGACTAATTTTGCGCTCCCCTAGATCCATCGCCGAGTTCTAGGTTCGCGTCGCCTCAATTAAGCTGCGAGTGCGTATTCGGTATTGCCGAGTACATTTGGCAGCGTTTTTAGGAGGTCCTCGTGCCATCCTCCGCATGCTCCTGAAGTTTCACGACCCACGTCGAAACCAGGTCGCCCCCATTTACTTCAAACCTGCCTAACTTATAGCACAGGTGGTGAAAAAAAATTTATTTTTTCAATGCTGGGGCGGCTCAGACGTCGCTAAATGCCCAGTACCGCATCGGAAGTTTCGGGGTGTCTAACTTTTGGAGATCGGTCAAAAGACTAACTCTAGAGAGGAGCCTATTTTTGGCCGTAAAGTAATGGGACGGGCCAATGTAGGCCCTTCTCTAGGAGAGTAGCAGATGCTTAAGATCGCCTCAATTGTCTATGTGACCTCAATGATTATGGTGCTTACCTTGAATTGCTCCGGAGTTGACTTTGCTTCTCAGACCACCCAGCCGCTGTCCACCCTTAAGAACCCTGATGGGAGCGCCTGCAGCGACTCTCCTAACGACTATAGTTACGACCCCTGCCAGACAAGTGGTCGCCTTGGTTATACCAAGACCCGGGTAAGCAAACTTCCCGCCTGTTACACAACAACTGCTGTTAAGGAGGACGAACCGGGGACCTGCCATACCTACGATCATATTCGCTGCAGCCAAGAGTACACGCTTTCCGAAGTGCAGGCCGCTGCCCAACGGGCTTGGATGAAAAAGTGTGAACCGAGTATTACGCAAATCAAAACCTTCTTTAAAATTACAACTGTCGCGACGGATTCCACGCTAAGTGCTGCGCAAACGTCAATCCGCGCACCGAATTACAACCCCATTATGCGATCTAAGTCCGACGAAACCTGGCAGCCTCCGACGACCTTGGAAGCTGCCTGTGACGTTCCCGGTGGCATGGAAGAAATTGACGAAATCTGTACGCCTGGCTGCCATACCCCCGATCAACGATTGCAAGTGGATGTCGACGGTGGAACACTTCCGATTGGCGAGGCAAAGGACGCGGAGCTAACCACCATTGCCATTGTAAGTGCAAACTCCAGCCTCGATCGAATCGAAATCGCATCAGCACAAGTTGACCGCTTCATCACCACGACAATTGACGAAACCCATGATATCGCCGTGCTTGAACTTTCCTCGGGCCAAAAACTGCGTCTGACACCAAATCATCCGCTGGTGGGAACCGATGGTGAAATTCATTTGGCTAATGACGTAGTTGAAGGCGATTCCCTATTGCGCAGTGACGGTGGTGCTGAGCGAGTCATCGCTGCCACAAAAGGCCGATTTCATGGCCGCGTTTATAACGTTTCTCCTCGGAGCAATGATCCAAGCTCAAATGGTGAGCTAATTATTGCCGAGGGCGTTGTACAGGGATCCCACAAACACCAAATGAACGCGGCGCAATTGGTGCGACGTAAACTCCTGCGCCACAATCTATCAAAGGATTTGTTTTAGATGCGCACCGCTGGCATTTTTGGCATAGGTCTTGGTCTCGCAATAATTTGTTTAATCAAATTTTGGCCAGCGCCGAATGAAATTGCACTTGTTTCCTCTCTTCCATCCTTAAATGTGAAACCGTCGCTGTCACCTAGTGCGCCAATCTCCGTTAAGCCTTTAGTGGCTGAACCTCAAATTGAGGCTGGTGCTGCCGCAGCATTCGTACCACTTCCCAATGAATTTAAAGAGTACGCCGACCTAAAGCAAAAAGTGATTCGTTCCGCAAATCAACAAACGGCCTGGGATCGACGGCTCACTCACCCGGGTACGCGGCGAGCGGCCGTTGATCGTCTGAAAGACAATCTAAACCAAGACAATCGTATGACAGCCGTAGAATATCTGCTCGAAGGTTTGAACTCCGTTGATCCGCAGATTAAGACCGCCTTCATAAGCTCGGCTGAGCAGGTTATTTTAGATGCCGATCTGACTTCCGGAACTGCGACGCAGCGGCGAGAACGAAGCGCGGACGTCGGTGAGCTGGCCATCGGACTTGCCATTGCTTCACCTGACTCCGTTCGCGTACTCTTAGAGCGAACAAATGGTACTAAGCGCACCGTGATCGACCGCGCGCTCCGCTATCTGGAACGGACAACTCGCGAAGTCGCGCAGATGCACGAGCAACAAAAGGCTAAGGCCAAATAATTATTTCCGGCGGCTCCAATCATGATATACCCCACTCATGGCTATCTCACTTGAGTGTCTCAAGATATTAGAGGTTTCAGCGGCGAGCGGGCTACTTTTGGTGGGAGAGCATTTCTATGTGGTCGCAGACGATGAACTAAGCCTTTTAAAGTTTTCACTAAAGCTCGATGAGCCGAGTAAATTTATTCCCTTACTTCCTGGCGATCTGCCAGCGGAACAGAAAGCGCGAAAAAAAACGAAGCCAGATTTTGAAGCTCTCGTTGAGCTTTCGCCGAATGGCCCGATCTTAGCTCTACCATCGGGCTCAAAACCTAATCGTATTCGCGGCGCGTTGATATCGGGCGAGGATGTAACGGAAATTAGCTTCGAAGACCTTTTCGCGGAACTTTCTTCCGCTTTTCGGGAATTAAATATTGAAGGCGCCGTTTCAGTTGGAAAAGAACTCAAACTTTTTCAGCGCGGAAACGGAAAATCTCATCAAAATGGAATTATTGTTTTGGATCTTGATCAAGTGATGAAGGACTTGGAAAACCGAGCCTCGCTAAGTCTTGCGACAATAAAAGAAATTAAAACCTGTGATTTAGGAAAATCAAACGACGTTCCTTTGAGCTTTACGGATGCTGCCGTGGAATCTCCGGAAAAAATTTGGTTTGTCGCGGCGGCCGAAAGAACTGAAGACACTTATAGCGATGGCGAATATGTCGGAGCCATTCTTGGATGCCTTAACTCTAAATGTGAAATCATTTTTAAGGAGGAGCTTCTCTGCCCTTCGAAACCTGAAGGGCTATGCCTGGACCTACGCTTAGGTAGCCGACACTTTTTTGTCGTCACTGACTCGGATGATATGGGAAAAAGGAGCGAGCTCTTTCGCGGCCAGCTGCCAAAAAAATCCTTCTCAAGCACCCCGGACTAAGAGACCATTGTTCATACTCGAATCGAAGGAGTCTAGATATGAAGTCATGGTTGACGGTTTTGGCCCTTTTCACAGCCCTCGTTTCCCCACAAACTTTCGCAGCAGACGGCAGCTCAGGATGCGGACCCGCCTGGTATATCTTAAAGGAAAATTCTCTCGTGTCGTCGGCATTACGGGCGACCACGAACGGTATCTTGGGCGTGACGGTGACAATCGGTATGACTTTCGGAACTTCAAACTGCACGCAGCATAAAATCGTGTTGAAGGAAAAAGAGAGCCTCTACTTCGCGACGCAAAACCATTTCGAACTAAAAACTGATATCGCAAAGGGTGGTGGCGAGTATTTATCCGCGTTTGCAACTACGATGGGTTGCCCCTCTTCTGCAATTCCCCGTCTGAACGACCGTATCCGCTCAAACTTTAGCCAGATGTACACGCCAGCGGACATCAATCCTGAAAAAACGGTGCTTGAGGCGTATAAGACCATCCTGTCAGATCCAGAGCTGACTCGAGAGTGCTCGCTCGGTGCTGCGTAAAGCTCTTCTCCTCTTAAGTTTTCTCTCGGCAACCGCAAATGCAATGACGGAAAAACAAGCCAGCGAAGATCCTCGCTGGCTTCGTCTTTTTCAGTACGAAAAAACTTTTTTTGGAAACTGGAAAAGTAAGATCACCACCGAAAATTTCTTCCTCTCTCCCGACGGAGAACGAAACCCTTATGACGAACTCCTTGCCGCTCGCGCTGCGTATTCACATCCAGAGAAAAAGTTCGGCATTCAAAAATTCTCCGCCGCTTGTACCTTCCCCGCGCGTAAGATAATTCTTGAAGAGCTTCTCGGGGTTCACTTTCCAGATCAAAACTGCCCAGATTTAACCAAATGGATTGAGACTATTGGCGCCACCCAAATTAACCTTGTGTTCGTCGGTGCCTACCCCGGCAATCCCGCTTCGATCTTAGGCCACACTTTTATTCGCTTCGCCAACCAACGCTCAGATCTCCTTAATTACTCCGTCGGCTACATGGCTGTGACTAACCCAAAAGATAGCCGTCTCACCTACATAGTAAAGGGGATCACTGGCGGCTATGACGGATTTTATGAAATTGAGCCGCACTACATGAAGGTGGGACTTTATAATAATTCTGAGAGCCGGGATCTTTGGGAGGTAAAACTGAAGCTCACTCCCCGTGAAGTTAAACTTTTGGTATTTCATTTTTGGGAGCTCACGTTCAATTCGAAGAGTCCCTATTTTTTCATAGATGAAAATTGCAGCTTCCGATTAATTCAACTTATTGAGGCCGTTCGGCCGGATTTAAATGTCACCGCCAAATTTCCCCTGGTAGTTTTGCCGGCGGAAACCGTGAGAGCCGTTATTGACGCTGGACTGGCTGATCCTGCTCCGGTTTTTCGCCCCTCGGTAAAACGTCGCCTCGCGCATAAACTCTCGCTCCTCGACCGCGACTTAAGCGCCGAGGCTTTCGCTGCGCGACAGTCAGTAGAGAAAACGAGAGCTCTTCAAGATCCCACGGCCATCGACGCGCTTCTTGATTTCTGGCTCTACAAAAACTATCGCGCCCATGCGGTTCTCAAGCCCCCAAAATCGGAAATCATGGAAGCGACCTTTTCCCAAGCGGCGAGCTTAAAGGGCGAGTCCAAATTTAAAGGTACCACCAACGAACAGGTCAGAGAGAAATTCAATCTTCAACCTCCATTTCTTGGGCACCGCCCGAGCTGGGCGCAGATCAGTTACGGCGAAAGTTCCGGGGGTCCCATTGGCGGACTCAAATTTCGTAATGGCGCCCATCCGTTTTGGTCCACTGATCGTGGCTATACCGACGCTGCCGCAATCGAATATCTTGGTGCGGAAATTCAAGTACGAGACAAGGAAAAATCGAGATGGTCCCTCCTTCTCATCGACGTAAAATCTTTAAGTGAATTTTCCCTCTGGGAAAAAGAACCATCATGGACCTTTGCGATAGAAGTGAGGAATCACTGCTCCCTATGCTCGACCACAGAACCCCAAGTGCACTTCAAGGGTGGTGTCGGGGTGACTTTAAATTTTAGCTCCAGTTTGATTTATCTAATGGCTCATGGGGACGCTGCTGCATGGTCCGAGGTGACTCCACAAGGAAGCGTGGCGCCAGGTTTCATTAGTGGCGCAAAGATCCCACTTAAATATATGAGTTTTACGGCTGAGCTCGCCCAACATTGGTTTAGGTCGCGAGATGAATTTCGCTCGCATTTCACTTTCGCCAAACCAGTGAGCCTTAGCTCCCATGTGATTGCCGAAATTTCCTATGAAGATGGCAATGACCGACCTCACGAAATCTCCTCCACAATCGGTTGGACGTCGTTTTTCTAAGCGATTCAATATTAGCCAACCGTGAAATTTAATCAGCTACTGGCGCCGCAACGGAACTGAACTTCGGCAAAGGCACCGACAAAAGTTGTCGCTCACATCCGAGTATGGAGACTCAGATGCCATTAATCTTGGTGCCTGGCCGTCGCTAAATCGATTTGACGGTAATTTGCGTGAATTTGGGGGGATTTAGATGACTCGCCTTGTCATGGCAAGAGGATTGCTAAGTTAGGGTCTGCTGCACGTTAGTTGAAGTGGAACGTTGGTTGATTTCTCTAAGTCTTAGCGATGGGCGCTTTCCCCCTCCCCCCCCTCGAAAGTTAGGGCGCCGCACGGCTCTCTTTTAGTTCATCGCTAAGGCTTAAAGAAGTGTTTGTTCTCCTCTTCCTTTGAACTTGTTTGGACGAATTTTCTTTGTGAGCCAGAACGCCTAACTAGCGGTTCTGGCTTTTTTTTGGCCTTATTGGCCAGTCTGCGAGCGGCGGGTGAGCGGAAAGAGCTGAATGTTCATTTGGAAAACGCGATCTCCTTTTGAGTTTTTGCGTTTTACGGAAACATCCTTCGACCACCGCTTGCGGAACTGACGAAGTTCAAACTTCAATTGTTCAAACTCTTCTTCCGTTAAAACCGCGGTCATTGCACCGAACTCGCGATCATGTGGATCTTCTTGAAAGAGGGCCTCAAGCGCTAAGTAAATCAGTTCTGCCTGGAGTTTGCGCACGAGTGCGACCGGAACGTCTTCGATCCCCGCCATGAGTTCTCGGCCCTTGCCGATGTCCCCAGTCACGGGATCAATCGTTAAATCACCGGATTGCACGAGACGGCCAAGACTACGGCGAATGTCATCGCGTAGAGCTTTGCCCTTTAATGCATCAAACAAACGATCGTAATCAAAGCGCGCTTCCTTCTGATCAGCCATCGCGTAAAGAACCCAAGTTACCCAGTTCGGAACTTTATCAAGTGACTCTTGTTTGATCTCGCCCGACTTCACTTGGCGTTGCGCTCGAACTGCAGCAAGAGTGTTTAGATGCTGATTACGCTCGAGAGGGTCCGTTGCTTGGCCGTACGCCACGAGAGAAGTGAACTCTTCCGTCTCATCTTTATTTAGGCTTAAGGCCTTGGCGAACTTCTTCACCATCTCGGCTGAGAGGTTTCTCTGCCCTTCTATAATCATCTTCAAATAATTCGGAGAGCGGATATCGGCAGCGGCTGAAAAGGTGGCATAGGAATAGGGTCTGATCGATCCCCCGGTCTCTCGGCGGCGAAATTCATAGAACTCGCGAAGAAACTGTCTGAAGTCCGAATACGCGCTAATAGCGGGTGCGGGCGCTTCGGGTAAGAGAGAATACTGAACCGTGTTGGATTCCGTGGTCGTCTTCATAGTTGCCTTGCCTCAAGATGAAATCGTGTATCGCTGGTATTTCACAACGCTTTTTCTAAACTGACAATAGGAGAAAAAGGTACGAAGTACCTTTTAACGATATGCCGCTTCATAAAAAAGGTACGGAGTACCTTTTTAGGGACCAGGAATGACTTGATCTAAATTCTTGCGTGAAAGGGTGGGAACCCTTAAGCCTGTAAAGGTCACGCGGGTGGCGTCGCCAGAGGTAAAGCGAACCTCTAACACTAGATTGCCGCGACCGTCGTTATCCACCAATGACGCTGATGCACCAACAAGGCTCTCGTTGAACTTAGAATCTTGGGTGGCATCAGCTTGATTCCTAGTCACAATAGCAAGTTTCGTTGGCTCACCGGAGATTTGGCCCATAAGTAACGGACCCATGAACTTTGCTTCGAAAGCATCTTGCTTCGAGTTTTTAGACATCGCGACTTCCGCTTCCGCGGGACCGTACGCGACCGCCCAGCTACGAATTCCGATGTACTTTAACATTGGTCCATCGATTCGCTGGGGACGCTGGCTAGTGAAATTTTTATTCCAAGTGACTGTGTTCGCGATCAAGCGAAGGAAGCCGCGTTGTTGCGCTGACGGGCGACTTTGCCAGTTGGCGTAGTCGTCATCTGACAGTGTAAAGTGACCGTCGCGGGTTCCATCCATATACCAGCGGTGAACGATATATATGCGACGGCAAAGTTGGCCGTTCTGTAAATGCTCAACGGTAATAACAGTGTTGCGGCATGAATTGTCGGCATCGACGCAACTTACAATTGCGCGAATCTCATAGGGAGTGTTGTTATTTAAAACCGTAAGATCTGCGTGCCGGCCTTTAAGTTGACCGACGAATCGCAAACTAAACTCATTGTCGAGTTTTACGTCTTTGCCTTCAACGTAACCAACAGTCTTTTCTCCGCCTTCCGCGAAACCGATGTTTAAGTTGAGTTGGCCGTTGTTATTTCCAAGCCAAACATTTCGAACGGCTTGCGCCATTTCTTCGCTCTCCTTACGGAGTTGCGCGGGCTGCTGATTCATCCGATTCATGATGGCCGCCATAACGGCATCATCTTTACTGTCGGTAAAACCGCGGCCACTTGTATCAACAACTCCTGTTTTTTTTGGAGTGCCCGATGTCACTTCATAGGTCGCAGGTACGCCGGGACCTGCATTGCTTTTATAAAGCACTTCAGCCGGAGCAACGTGAGCTACCGATGATGCCGGTGGGGCTGCATAAACTATTGCTTGCTGCTGAGCCGGCGCCGGAGCTGGGCCGAAAGAAGCTGATCGAGTTGACGTGGACGAACCTAAGATTTGGCTTCGATCTACTATGTAAACTTCCTCGGGAGCTTTCACCGAAGTCACGCTTAGGGTAGCAGTTGAAGATGTCGTGCCCGAACCGCGTGGAGCTGTCGTAAGATTAGGGATTGTGGCAACAGTTTGAGGGCCCGTGCCTGTCGTTGAAGTTCGGGGGGCCGACAATATTGGAGGCGGCTTGGTGGATCCTTGAGCGGAAGCTGGTGTTTGAGCAGAATTCTTTGCTGGAGGAGGAGTCTTGCCGTCGTCAGGTACTACGGTTGGAGCTTTGCCGTCCTCTGTCGGGCCTGTGTACTTTCCAGTCCGTGGACCTTTATCATTAGCTTGAGTATCAGTTGGAGCTTCCTGCCGCTGGAGATTTGGGCGTTTACTGCCACCGCCACGGTTACAAGCGACACCCGTCATGGCCATTAAAATGATTATCGATCTAAAAGACCACTGAACCATTTGCTTCGACATATTCATAACTCCTAATAAGTTCACAGGCCCTACACGGGCCCCAACGCATTATGAGCAAGGTTCAGGCCATGTAATATTTTCAGCAGAATCGATTT
>JAYSTF010000058.1:0-13334 GCA_043720065.1 Pseudobdellovibrionaceae bacterium
TCTTGGTTGCCATCAAGTTTACCGCGGAAGGCGAGGCCGCGGGTCCAGGCGAAGATGGATGCGATGGGGTTGGTTGAGGTCTTCTTGCCCTGCTGATGCATGCGGTAGTGGCGAGTCACAGTTCCATGGGCTGCTTCGGCTTCCATGGTGTTGCCGTCGGGAGTAATTAAAACTGAAGTCATTAAACCAAGAGAGCCGAATCCTTGAGCAACGGTATCTGATTGAACGTCGCCGTCATAGTTCTTACATGCCCAGACGAAGGCGCCTTCCCACTTAAGTGCCGAGGCCACCATGTCATCGATCAAGCGATGTTCGTAAACGATCCCTGCGGCTTCGTACTTTGATTTGTATTCGGCCTGATAAACTTCTTCGAAAATGTCCTTAAAGCGGCCGTCGTACTTTTTTAAAATCGTGTTTTTAGTCGAAAGATAAAGCGGCCACTTTTTCATCAAAGCGACGTTAAAGCAGCTGCGCGCGAAACCATAAATCGATTCATCCGTGTTGAACATTCCCATGGCGACGCCATCGCCTGTGAAGGTATGCACTTCGTAGGTTTCGGGTTTGCCGTTCTCAGGCGTATACGTAATGGTAAGTTTGCCTTTTCCTTTGGTTACAAAATCCGTCGCCCGATATTGATCACCAAACGCGTGTCGGCCAATGACGATTGGCTTTGTCCAACCGGGAACAAGCCGCGGAATGTTTGTGCAGATAATCGGTTCGCGGAAAACGGTGCCGTCCAAAATATTTCGGATTGTGCCGTTGGGAGACTTCCACATTTTCTTTAAAGAAAATTCTTTTACCCGCGCTTCATCAGGTGTGATCGTTGCGCACTTAATACCTACGCCATATTTTTTAATCGCGTTAGCGGCTTCAATGGTGACCTGATCCTCGGTTTTATCGCGGTACTCAATTCCTAAATCGTAATATTTTATGTCGACTTCCAGATACGGCAGAATCAGTTTGTTCTTAATAAAGGACCAAATAATTCGCGTCATTTCATCGCCATCAAGCTCGACGATCGAGTTCTTCACTGTGATCTTTTTCATAGGGATCAGATTCTTAAAAGAGGAGCCCCGGGTCAATCGCCTAACGCGCCGCGCTCTGGACCTAAATAAAGTCCCGTCTTATTCCGATGAACACATATCCAGGTGGAGGATCGATTGAAGCGTTGGATTCATAAATTAATCAATCAATTCAATTTTGAGTGGGATGAGACCACCCCTTCAACGGATGGTCCATCGCCTATCTCCGAAGACAGAGCCACGCTTCTCCACATTATCGATACGTTTAATAAGCATTTGCTCGAGGTCGAGCGTCATCCCGTGCGTAAAATCCGGGAGGTTTTGGATGAATTTGCACGGGAACTTATCGATATCGAACGTCACGACCAAGAAAAACTTCTGTTTCGTTTCCGCATGTTTTTTTCAAGCTACCGGATTGACGAGTACGCCTACATCCAAAAAACCTTCGACGATTTTCGCGGCATTATCTGGGATTTCGTCGATCAGTTGGCAGAGGATCTCCAGCACGAGCAATCCGTGGACACTGAAATTCAAAGCAGCCTCGGTGAATTGCGTGAGGCCGTCGAATCCAATTCGATCGACATGCTTAAAACCCAATCGCGTAAATTTATTGATTCCTACGTGGAACACCAGACTAAGAAAGACAAGCGCCGTACTCAACGCATTCATTCGATCAAAAAGAACCTGGACTCCGTGCGGACTCAGCTCCTAGAAGCCAACCAGAATATGCGCATGGATCACTTAACTGGCGCTTATAACCGCAAAAGCTTTGACGAGCAAATGAAGCAGTATGTGCGGATGACCGCCGTCTCTCCTCAGCCAGTTACGATGATCACTTTGGATATCGATCATTTTAAAAGAGTGAACGACACTTTCGGCCATGCTGTAGGCGACTTCGCCCTAAAAGAGTGCGTAAAAACCCTAAGTCGCATTTTTTCCCGCAGCTCGGATTTTGTCGCCCGCATTGGCGGTGAAGAGTTCGCGATTATTCTCCCCGATTACAATTTAGATAAAGCAATCGCTCTCGCCGAGCAGGTCTTAAATCAGACTCGAAAAGACGTCTTCATCCACGAAGGCCATGAACTCCGTTTCACCGTTTCCATGGGCGTGGCCCAATTGGAGGCCGGCGAGACGCCAGATCAATGGCTTAAGCGCGGCGATGAAGCACTATATAAGTCAAAGCAAACAGGCCGAAACCGCTACTGCATCGCTCCGTCTCAATCTAATACAATCAAAGTCGCGTAAATGACGAACTCTTGATCAACTGAGAGCGGATTTTCACTGCCGTAATTTTTCATATCTGTCGCAAAGTTCTTAGCTTCCTTGCCTGCCCAAGAACGCCAGCCCAGCTGGTTTTGATTTTGCTCTAATGATCCAGTATGAAAAAGCACTTACTTCTCTCTGCATCTGTGATGATTCAATCACAAATCTCCCAAGCTGAAGTCGATCTTCTTACGGGAGCCTTCCAATATAAGATTCCAAATACAACCCTCGATTACAGTAGCCGGCGCGCAGAGACCACAAAGCTTGGCTTTGGCTGGGCAGGTACCCTTCCCCGCAATGCGAAAACCAAACTCTTAAACGGTGATCTCATTAAGGTTGATCTAAATAAACAGATTTGGTTGTTTCAATATGATGCGCTTCACAACCTAACCGAAATAAAACTTCCCACTGGCGAAACAACGCGGATTACATATCACGGAGCCCAAGACCGCACGCAAAGCTTGAAGACCGACCGCGGTTGCAAAGAAAGCTTTTCTTATGTGGAAGAGCGCCAAACTCTCCAACTTGAAGCTACTAAGTCTTGCCCCGGCCAAGGCACTGAAACCGTAAAACTTAAGGCTGCGTACTCAGGCCCCCGACGCCAACTCGAACGGGTCGCTTGGCAGAAGCAAGATGAGCGCTTTGGAACTAAAAATTTAAGTAAGGGATCCATTATTTACGACGAGCTAGGACGGCTCGCCTTTTACGTCATGGATGACGATTTAATTTCCTATGAATACGACGCCTCAGGCGGTGTCGCCGCTATCACTCGCGGTAACAGCCGCGTTCAATTTAATTATGATCCCAAGGGACGCCTGAGCCAGATCATCACCGACCAAAAAAATGAAATCAATTTGAAATATGATACTAGCGGCCGGCTTCAAAGCCTGGATGAAAGCACGTTGGCGGTCGCGTCTGCTCTCGAAGCAGCGCTTGAGAACCTCTTGCCAATTGAGGGGGGGCTTTCTCTCTAGGCCTGAAGCCGGGACCGCGTTTCCTTTTACCTGGAGGTAAAATGTTACTCGTCACGCTTCTAGTCTGGTCGCTGAACTCAGGTGCCACGCAAACGGCACCATCTGATTGGGCGGAAACGGACATTCGCATAAATTCCGTCTCACAATATACGATCTCACGCGACATCATAATCGCGGTTATAGATACCGGAGCGGATGTGAAACATCCCAAACTCTCCGGCTCGCTGTGGAAAAACTTGAAGGAAATTCCAGATAACCAAATCGACGACGATAATAATGATTTTATCGACGACGTTCATGGATGGGATTTTGTGAAATCCTCTGGTCGCCTTAGCGACAAGCATGGTCACGGCACCCATATCACGGGAATAATTAATCATGGGGCACCGAAAGCCCGCCTTATGATTTTAAAGTATTATGATTCAAATCTCGCTCCGACGGAAACCATCGATAATACAGTTAAAGCCATCCGCTACGCGACGAAGATGGGAGCCGATATCATCAACTACTCGGCAGGTGGGGGTTCCTACAGCCAGGAAGAGTATGAAGCACTGAAAGACGCTGGCGCAAAAGGCATTCTTGTCGTTGCAGCTGCCGGCAATGAAGGCGCTGACTCAAGCCTGGTCCCCTACTACCCAGCCAATTACCCACTGACCAATATTCTTTCCGTAACCGCTCACAATCCCGCACGAATGATTTTAGACTCAAGTAATTATGGCACTGGTACGGTCGACATTTCCGCACCCGGAGAAAATATTTTATCTTCTTTGCCAAAGGGTGGGTTTGGAGTGATGACGGGCACTTCCCAAGCAACTGCTTTTGTGACCGCGGTTGCCGCCATTACGAAAGCGCGCTATCCAAGCTTAAGAAAACCTGAAGAGATCAAAACACATATTCTCGCCACATCTATTCAAGAATCGCGACAGAGGAATAAAACGAAGCAGGATTTGAGGCTCGATGCGCTCCAATCAGTGATGATCGCACCAGAAGATAAAAATCCACTCAAGATCGAGCATCGGAAAATAAATAGGGGACTTTCGTCCCCCCAAAAGCCTTTAGCGTTGGCCAAACGTATTACTAAAGCGCTCTCTAGTGCCGGCGCATTAGGAAACCGAGAATAAATCCTACGCCTGCAGCGCTAAGCACTACGGGAATGGGATTTGACCGGATATAGCGCTCACCTTCAGTAACGTATTCGCGGCTGCGATCCCGAATTTCATTCATTTTGCCTTTCACATCGACGTTTTTTAAAGCGTCAGTGATTTGGGCGGCATTGAATTTCGAGTCTTCACCGCGAGCACCGGTTGAAGACATAGATGTGTCTGAGCCCATAGAGCTAGAAGTACCACTTTGTCCCACTGAAGAGCGGTTAGTGTCGCGGTTAGATCCTGTACCTGTTTGTATCTGTGCCATATTACTTAACCTCTTTCTGCTGTTAGTTTGTTAATTTAAATGCGCTGTGGCTTCTCTTGCGGCGAGTTCACGTTACGTTCCGGCGTCTGCCATTGGTTCTGTTGACTGTTGTCACGACGATCCGCCTGGTCGCGCTGATCACGCTCAAAACTTTCTTCTCGATCAGTCACGCCAGTAGTGGATTGGTTTTGATTGTTCTTTGCTGAACCAAAACTTCTCCTCTCAGAACCATCTTGATCCATGTCGTTGTCAGAATCGCGAGTTGGGCGTTTCTGAGAACCCTGGTCACTACCACCGCCTTCAAAACCTCCAAGATTGTCAGATTGGCGTTTGCCACCGTCAGACTTGTGTTTTTGATTGCTCTCCGACTGCTGACCTTGTTTCTGGCCACCCTGCTGCTGTCCTTGACGACCTTGATTGGACTGATTGGGTTGATTATTAGTCCTATTCATTGCTGCCTCCTGAAAAAGTATTCATCCACCGCAAAAAATACTGCGGCTTCTATTCGAATAAATAGAGCAACACCCGTGCCCAAAAATGCTGATGCTGAAACTCATGTAGATTTGCTAGGAGTTATGTTTAATCAGAACCAGGGGAATATTTGCTCGTCTCTGGAGGCGCTTTTCCCGACGTGCCGCGGCTTAGCTCATCCATTCAACCAACTCCGGATTCCTCAGGATTTATGAAATGTGACATTACGAGCTGTTCAAGAACCGGGGCTACAAAGACGCCAACGAATCCAAAAACTTCAATCGCACCAATCAGTGAAATAAGCGAAAGCGCCGGATGAATATGAGCTGCCCGCGAAAACAACCATGCCCGTAAAATATTATCTGAGGTTCCAACAATCACTGCTGTAACGATGAGAATCACACCTTCTGATGTCGAACCATCGAGAAAAGCTAGCAAACTTAGAATAACCGGCACAGCGCCCGCACCGACCACCGGAATTAAAGAAAATATGAACGCCATGACAAAGATGGCGAAGAGCGCTTCATAACCAGCAATAGCGGCACCGATCACCGTTAAGACCGATTGAGTAATTCCAACAATAAAAATAGCGCCGAGCGCGCGGGAACACATCTTCTCGAAATTTTTATACTTCGCATGAGCAGTCTCACTTAACTTCAGTCGTGTTTTCACCAATGCCCAAATTTTTGCGCCACCAACAAGAAAAACCCCGAAGGCCAAGAAGAAAATAAGAGTATGAAGAACCGCCATTGGCGCACCGGCAATCATGGCTTGCGCTAAATTGGTCAGTGTCGACTTTGCCTCGTCCGTTACGGTTGCGAGAGTCGATTCGATCTGCGACTTAATCTGAGCTGATGGCAGAATTTTCGTGCTCGTTAACCAAGCGGTGATTTTTTCTCGCACGGAAGCCCAACGGTCGGCAAAAGATCCAGCCATCCCCGGTTCTTTTAAAGTGCGCACGATCGTGGAGTAGACATGCACGGTGAAAAACGTCAGCATGATGATCACGAAAGTAACAAACGTTCCCACAAGACCGTAGGCGGACTTCCAACGAGGAACCGCGAGCTTTGAGCGTATGCGATCAAGTAACGGCGTAAACGCCATTGCGAATATCCAACCCAACAGGATGGCTTTCCAAAACGGAACATAAAGCCCGATGTATATGGCCCCTAATAGGAACCACATAATTGAAATGCCTTGCCGCTGAGTTAGCTTAAACATGCTAACTCATGTAAGCGTTATGCGTCCGAGAGTCACTAGGTTGTTGGTGAACCCCATTAATTAAATTCGCCAGTGCAACTAGCAAAGGCGACCCATGAACTTCGGGTCGCGGAGGCTGGCGCCAAAACCGCTCACTGAACGTAATCGAATATGTGAGTGTCGCCAAAAGCATTAGCCCCGCACCAACCCAAGAAAGATTTGTTAATGTCACTTGCCCTAAAGTGTAACTTGCTAAGATCAAGTCCACGAGAATAGTCAAAAATCCACCGAAAAACAGCAGACTTCCAACCGTAAACAAAATTAACATCAGAGTGATTTTTCTCATGATCGCGGTGGGAATTCCTACGGTAGACGCGTAGCCTCCCTGGTGACCCATAAACTTGGCGACCATGACGGACATGAGAAGTGATAAAAATCCCTTGAACATACTTTATGCCTGCTTTGCGGCTGAAATTGTTTTGTATCGGAAAAAAATTATGAGGGCTCATTGCCATCTGCAATGAGCCCTCATTGAAAGCTTAGAGTTCGACCGGGAAACTCAAACTCAGTGAGTAACCTTGGTTCTCAAAATCCACGTTGGCGGCGCTATTAACGCCAAGGCTGCCAAACGACTCGATCTCAGTCTTGTCGAACCTTAAGTTCTGATATTCTAAGTTCACGCTTACAGCTTTGAACCGAACACCAAGACCAAGGCGGTAGCCTTCTGCCTCCGTAAATTTCACATCTAAACCTTGAACGCCAGATTCCGGATCGAATTGCCCGGCCATAACATAGGTGCCCCAAGCTCTTAAACCAAACACTGGCATCTGTAAAACCACCGATGGACCGACGTTATACATGTCGCCTTCAGAAGCTTCGTAGAAAGAATCGTTAAAGCGCATGCGGCTGTAACGCCCATCGACACCGAGGAAGAAGACTTCCGAAGCGTGCACGCCCAATCGTAAACCAGCGCCCACACCTTCAATAGTTCCACTTGAGTCATCAGTTATGACCGGTAGCTGACTGGTTTTAATAGTGGAATCCTCGCGTGAAACGGAAAGAATTGGCTCAATCATTAGTCCGCCGCGAGAAATCTCTGGCGAGTCATCATATTGCTCGGTTTCGGTGCGCTCGGTTGTAGTTGTTGTGACTGTTTCTTCCTCTTGAGCCTGAGCCGCGAAGCCCGTCAGCGCAAGGAGAAGAGACATCAAAATGCTTTTCATCGGAAACTCCTTCTTAAATCCTTCGACGCCGCTTTAAACGGCATCGAATCAATGATCTAGATTATTGATTTTTTAGTTTGTCTTTGAACTTCTCAGCTTTGGTATCAACTCGTTCAGCGGCATCCGCCTTGTATTTGCCAACGAGTCCGTCGAGGCGCTCGGATACTTCCTCTTCCTTAGATCCATATTTCTGTCGAATAATACCAGCAATGGATTTCATATTGCCTTGAGTTTGATCAAGTTCATCGCCAGTGACTTTTCCCCACATGCGCTGAATTTCGCCTTTGATTTCCTGCCACTTCCCTTTAACCATTGATTCGTTCATTCGACTCTCTCCTTGTAATTGTGAGACTTGCCCGGTGATACGCAACGTCGGTGCCAACTTTGCTGATAAGCTAAAGAGCGGTTAAAGCGAATTCGACTTAAACGAGCGTTGAAATATGCCCCTGTTCGCTATGAATTGTGGAACATTACCCCGTATAAACAAAATCTATTGTTAACGTAACGCGCCTGGTTTTCTGGACCTATGTCCTGATTACCGTCAAGTTCGCGTAAAATGACATGTTTTAAGGACTCATTGGGTTGACCAAGTCGTGGCGTTTTCTCCACACTTAGAAACCTTATGAATAAATATATAAGTTTTATTGTCTTAATCGTCGCAAAGTTTACTCTTGGCTGCACTCCTAGTGAAAGCCGGAATCCCGCACTAGTCACTGAAACCGACGGGCGGGTTCACACTCTGCTTGAGTTCGCTGACCTCAAATCTGATTTCGAAGTGATTCGGGTCGCTATGGGAAAAGCTCACGCTCCTGTCGCCGCTGAGCTCGGAAAAATTAGATTCGTACAGGTTGATGAACACGTTATCGCCGCTGACGTTCCTGCGGATTCTCCCGCTCTGGATGTGGTGAACGATGCTCTGAAACGCAATGCTATTCGTCACGCCGAGCCGGATTTTATGAATGTTTCCACTGAACTTAAAGAGGACTCCGCAATCTCCTTCGAACCGAACTCTACTATTCAGGACAACGGTGAGTTGGATAAAGGGCCAACGGCGTATGGCAGCCATACAGTAATTGTTGCGGTTATCGATACTGGCGTGGATTACACCCATCGCGATCTCGCTCCTTATATATGGCGCAATTCCAAGGAAATCGCCGGCAACCGCCGGGATGACGATGGCAATGGATATATAGATGATACGACAGGCTGGGATTTTGCCAATAACGACAACAATCCAATGGCCGATGATCGCCGCTCCTACCATGGCACTCACGTCGCGGGCATAGTGAAGCAAGCGTCGAAGCTCATCAGCTCAGGAATCAATTTAAAGATCATGCCCATAAAATATTTAGATTCAACTAGCACGGGCAGAACTAGTGATGCACTTCGCGCGATCGATTACGCAGTTCAAAACGGTGCAATGATTTTGAACAACAGCTGGGGCTCTAACAATATGTCGCAGAACTTGTCGAATGCCATCGAGCGCGCCCGGCAAAAAGGCGTCCTCTTTGTCGCCGCAGCCGGAAACGGCGACAACCACGGCCGCGGGATAAATTTGGATTTGCACCCGTTTTATCCTGCGTCCTTTAATCATAACAATGTGATCAGTGTTGCCGCGTCTGATACTTATAATCGCCTTACGGCTTGGTCGAACTACGGTGGCGTTCGCGTGGATCTCTCCGCTCCGGGCTCGCAGATTCGTTCCACCCGCAACGGAAACTCTTACGCAAATTTAAGCGGGACATCTATGGCGTCACCTCATATTGCAGGTGTGGCCGCTTCGCTCTGGGCTCTGCGCCCCAGCATGAATTACCTGCAATTAAGAGCTATTTTGTTTGAAACCGTGGATCGCTTTTCCAGCATGAACGGCAAGTTGTATACTTCAGGGAAAGTAAACGCTGAGCGCTCGGCCAGTCGCGCCCGCGTCATCAATTTAAATTCTACCGAGCTATAGCCGGATTAGGAACTGCTGCTACCGGCGGTCCAACAACCGGAGGCGGTGCCTGCGGACCACTTACGATCCTTCGAATCACATTATATAGAGGAATCCCAGCCGACGAGGCTCGCTGGGCCGCCGAACTCCAGTGTGCAGGTACGGGCTCACTCAAGTTCCAAACATCTGATTCCAACTCACCATCAACCCGCGCTCTCGCTTGTGCACCAGGAGCGAAAGTCCAAATGAAATCCGGATGAGCGCTCGTGTACCACTCTCCACCGATCACTGTGCCGTTCGCATCGAGCTCAAGATCATAATAGTAGCGTAGAGTTTTCGTCGCGTTCTTGGTCAGGATGCCGTGAGTTGGATTCAATGCATTCACATGAGTCACGTCCAAAATTACCCCAACCACCTGCTTGGCCTCTGGGGCGCGAAACTCTTTGAACTTATCCAGAGTGTATTTCTCAATCGGCAGTACGGCTTGCTGTATAATCGGCGTGGGTCGCAAATTTTGGGGATTAAAATAAGTGAAGCGATAAGACACGATAGCGAAGTTCCAAACTTCGGCATCATATGTGGAGTCCATTACAAAGCTGCGTTTGGAAATTCCTACTTGATTAACGAGCGAAAGATGAAATGTTGCGGGATTTGTGTCCCAGCATCCTTCGTCAAGTATCCGGCCAACGTCATTTTTGGGCGGATGGGGCGTCTTGCATCGTTGTCCCACGAACCGCGTGGCAGGTGACGCATTCGCCCACAGCATTGAATTTAACGCTTTCACATCACTTTGGTAAAATGTGACGGGTACCCCTTGCGGCGTATAAAGTGTCACAGGTTGAGTGATATTCGGTGCCAGCATATGCGCGGCGGCCGCCCACCCATGACAGATTCCCATCCACTTTTCTACATAGCCATATTTGTCGAAATACTTCTTCCCGGCATTCCAAGAGTAATTGGTGAGCGTCAATTTCTGGTCACCCAACAATAAATCATATTTTTCCGCGGGCGAGAGATCATTAATAAGTTTTACGCTGCCGGTGTTGTAAATCGGCAACGCTGGATGACTTAAAAAATAACTATAATTATCTAACCAGGTTTTCGAGTTTGGAAAACCGTTTTCGGCGTATCTGACCGCAATCAGGCCTTTATGTAACGGCCAGTAAGAATCCGCCCATGGCGGGTTTTCGAGAATGGAACGGCTTAATCCGCGCCGGTCGATATCATATATATTAGAAACTATTTGCTCGTTATCGATCAGCGATTGCGGATGGTCTTTTCCACCCATTGTGGACAGCAGGCCAAAACTTGAGCGACCCCGGCTCATGATGGTGGATCTTACATTCATCTTTTCGGTAAATGTCGTACCGTTTAGGCCCGAATAGCCGATGGAACCGCGCTCGATCACGAGCGAACCAACAACCTGCGCTGGCAACCGGTCCATCGCGACAGATGGATTCCGATGAAACTCCACTAATACTGAATCTTGCTTCGCCGAAGAGATTTCGGCGCTGAGAAGAATGCTGAACAGACCAATTAAAAATGTCACAAAGTACCCCCTACTCATCTCATCAGCAATTTTACGACCAAGACATATTTGGTCAGTGCCCCCTAACGTAATGATTTAACGATCACGACTAAACAAAATGGGAAATATTTGGTTCCTCGCCATTTTGCGTTTGGGGAAAATTACCCGTGCCGCAAAACGCAATTCCACCAAATCGTTTAAGCGTATGGCTTACAGTTGGTCCAACCCTTGCTCAAACGCTATCAGCACATTTTAAAAATTAGCCCGGAAGAGGCTAACCATTAACCAATTAGGAAAAAGGGGGCATTCAATGTTAAACAAAATTACGCTAAAACTCGGCGTTGCAAGTCTTGCCGCAGTGGCTTTAGTCGGATGTGACAATCCGTTCTCTAAAGACAACGGTAGCAACAACGCTGTAGCAGATGCTGCAGCTGCTGCAGATCCAGCAAATACAGCCGCTGATTACACGCGTGGAACAGCAGTTCACACATCTAATGTAGTGAGCATGGCAGTTCTTGCAGAGGACGGCAGCGCAGCAACAACAGAACAGTTAAGTGAAATGTTCGCAAAGTATCCGGAGTTAGCCGGCCGTGTCGCTCAACTCGACGCAGTTGATACTGTGACTGAAACTCAACAAGGTTTCTTAGAGTTGAACAGCGCAGAAGGCATGGGCATAGCTCTTAAACTTGATGGTGCTGCCGCTTCGGTTGCGCACTCAAGCAGCGACTTCAAAGCTGAATCTATTAGCTACACAGCTGTAGATGCTGGCCAGTCACAAGGTGGCAGCCAACTTCGCTTCGTACTTCGCTCATGCGTGGTAGAAGAGCAGGAGCAGGAGCAGGGCCAAGAGGTTCCTGATAAAGGTGCTGACAAGGGACAAGAGCAAGGTCAAGACAAGGACCAAAAAGCTCCTGAAGAAAAAGTTGAAGATTGCGCTTCGATCACTGTGATCCTTGACCTGAGCATGCCTGAGCAAAAGCAAGAACAGGGTCAAGACAAAGGACAAGATAAAGGCCAAGAAGTTCCTGATAAAGGACAAGATAAAGGCCAAGAAGTTCCTGATAAAGGACAAGAGCAAGGTCAAGAGCAGGATAAAGGCGGCAAGGGCGCACCATCTCCTGCTCCCCAGGAGCCCGTCACACCTCCAGCTCGTGTTGGCTAAGACTTAAAGCTTTAGAATGAAACTCGAATAGATTGGTTCATTCGAACAGGGAGAGTGGGATAACCGCTCTCCCTTTTTTTGGGGGGTAATTTAAATGCGCTATCTACTAGGATTAATTTTCGGACTTTCACTCACCGCGTGCGATAAAAAAACTTCCAATAGGATCATCACTCACGGGCCGGACGTGGAGCTGTCGGAAGTTTCCGGGGAACAGTGTTTCAACATTGAAAAGTATTTTCAGGTACTGCGTTCGATGGCACCGTCCATGCCGGTTAGATACCTAACGACGGATTTCGAGGCGCGAGCAGCCAAGAACAATTCCATAGGCGGAAATTTTAAGCTGCGCTCCGCCTATCAAAGTTTCTTCATTGAGGACACGACTATGAATGAAGTAAGTGAGATTCGCCCGCTGGTGCAGGCGGATTGCGAGACAGTTACTTACATGCTTAACGGTATCGAACTAAAGTATAAAATCACGGCGAAAGGACCTAATTTTCTGACCCTCGAAGATGATTTCGAAGAAAAAATCACATACCAATGGGACTCGAAAAACACCATGCAAATAAAACAGGAATTCTTACAAGGCGACTTAAACTGCAACGACAAATCAAAGGCAAGTCTTATAGTCACGAGGGAGCTAGCTTGGGGTGATCCGCGCATAGTGCGCGCCGCGACCATTCCTCAGGGAAAAATCACTGACCGGTATTTGACAATACTTTCGGAAGCGACAAACTATCCGAAGAATAATCTTTATGTCGGATCCACTGAAATACCTGGCCCAGACACTTCACCATTCCCACTGACTTTCATCGTGGAAACTCAACCAAATATTCCACCTCCAACACCAGAAAATCCAACTCTTCCCGAGCCGACTCCGGTTGAAGAAGAGCCTGGTCCCGCGCCGGCTCCCGAGCCGACAGAGCCACCTGTTGCCGAACCAACTCCCGCTCCCGGCGAACCACCAGGAGAGAGGGCGGACATATCCGTGGCGAAACTCCGTGAGATGCTGGATCAGCCGCTCCGACCCGAACTTTTACGCTGCAACTAGAAAATAAATTGAATGCTAAGGACAATCCCGGCCATTCCTTTGAACGACCGGGTTTTTGCAAAATCCAAGTGCGGAATGATCTGATAGTGAATCACGT
>JAYSTF010000059.1:0-13257 GCA_043720065.1 Pseudobdellovibrionaceae bacterium
TTTGACCGCAACTACGAAGTAGCAATGCTTTTGTTTAATCGTCCGTTGGGCCAACGCGACGTACTTCGCACGGGCGCCTATGGCGGAGGACCTAACCCAACCACGGGTCGAAATGATAAGCCCGATGTAGAAGCTGTAAGTAACAGTTTATATTTCGCACCTTACTTTGATTACCAGTGGTCGGATCGCGTTTCTCTTCAAGGTGTAATCGCGGCCGGTTGGATCAACACTGATCCGGTTGCTGCCACAGGTGGAGCCGATGTCGGCAAGGATTTAGGCTACGAGTTAGATCTTGGACTTTCGGTTTCACCCCGCAAAGGTGTTGTCTGGAAGAACGAAATTGGAATGTTGTTTCCCGGTTCCGCGTTTGATTTTAATAGCAAGGGGCCTGGGTTTGCTTATGGATATACAAGCAGAGCCGCTATCAGCTTCTAAGAATTGCATCTTGGTTTCAGCTTGATGAGCATCTTTGACAGCATCATAGTATACATCTTGCGGTGGTGGCAGCGTGCAGGGCCCGGAGGAGTTATTTCCTCCGGGTTTTTTATTTTGGTATTTGCGTCTTCATGTTTTGCCCAAACGCCTTCACCGGGTGGTGAGGTCACGGTAATTCCAGGCGAGCGCCGGCAATGGACAGCGTTTCGCGCCTATATGCCTGAGAAGACGGACTACGCGCTTGAATTAGGCTCCATGTGGGAGACGGAGAATCTTTATTGGATCGGTGGTCAAATTGGATTTCACGTCGGGCATTGTTTGTTTTCAAAATCTGAAACTTGTCAGCAATATGTCGACGCCATCGCAGGGGCGGGTGGCCGCGACGGGCAAACCAATGGCATGTTCATGGCAGCACTCCGATGGCAATTCATAGATTTTCCTAAGCCGTTTTCGCCTTCAATCAGAGTGCTCGCGGGCCTTGTCGATCTGCGAGATCAAACGCGCGATTATGAAAAATTCGCTTATGGCATCGGCTACGGATGGACTGCTTCCGTCCACGAGCGCTTGGATTTAAGTTTAGAAATTCGCGTTGGTGGTGCGGATGAAAAGTTTTGGTCGCAGGCTTTTCTCGGGATTCACATCAAGGCAGAAAAGTGGTTGACCCATTTCAAAGAAAAAATGCAGAAGCTGGGCGGCGATGCCGCCCGCATATTGAAGCAATAAACTATTATCGTCGCGCCGAGGCCGTCGGGCGAGTACCACCAGTCTGAGTTAACGGAGCCTGGGTCTGATGATTCCCTGGTGTAGACGTTGGTCTTTGTTGTGGGTGTGGAAGTTGGCCAGGCATCTGACCTTGGCCAGCGCGACCGATGTTGTTAATGTCTTGCTGCAGACCAGTTAAAGTTAAGGCATTAAATGCAGCTTGGTTCGTAAGTAAGCTTCCACCGGGGACTGTGTCGCGGGCTGTGCGCTGAGCGACGTTAAGATCCATTGGTGTGCGCTGTGCTGTAGCTCCGACGCCCGGTAATCCAGACGCGGCTCCTGAAATCGATAGGTAGTTATTATCAAGTATTGATCCCCAGTGGAGATACTCTTCTTTGCCCGCTTCAGTTGAAGTGAATCTATGGGCGCGATTAAGATTAGTCGCGGCATCGTTACGAAGATGATTGAGGCGACTCAAGATTACTGCGTGTTGGTGCGAATTGATTGGAGTGCGCGACAACTGTTCATTGAGTCTCAGAAACTCGTGGTTGTAGTTTCCAGCGACAAGCATGGCCCTTGCCGACTGGGTCACGCCGGGGGGAAGATCGCGGCCAGCCTGGGAAATTTGCTTAGCAACTTCAAGGGCGCGGGAGCGCTCTTCGGGGTTGGAGGATTCTAGGGCAGCGCGAAGATCTGCGCGTAAACCAGATTCATAAGCAGCAGCAACAGCCTTCGGAGAATCCAAGTCGAAAAGGCGATCGACTTTGCAATCCATTTGTTCAGCATTGCCCCACTCCTTGCCTTTTTCGCCATTCGGTCCGACGCGGCAAGCGGCTTTGTCTTTTTCAAGCTTAGCTAACGCTCTAGCTTCTTCTTCTTGGATCTTTTTTAGTTTTGCGCGAGATTCTTTTTCCTGCGCGACTAATTTCTCGTGCTCAAGACGGGCTTTCTTAAGTTCAGGTGCTAACTTAATTCGGGCTTCGATCGGCGATAGTCCCGCAATAAGCTTCGCTGGAATAGCAGCGTTTCCTGGAATACTGCAGCTGCCGTCGACACATGCGGTACCTTCAAGAGTTGTATCAAAGGTCACTTCAATAATATCTTCTTCAGTAGCCGCAGTTTGTTGAGCTTTTTGTTTTAGAGCTTCATCGCGACGATCTTTGCTTTGGAGAATAGCTTTTTTATTGGCTTCGTTTTGGCGATCGACGATGTCGGCGATCTTTTTCTTCGCTGCAGCTACAGCCGCTTGGCAAGGCGTGGGCTTAGCAGCTTTTGCAGTCTTTGGAGCCGCCGGACATTTTTTATCCGCCGTCTCTTGAAGTTTGGGATCAATGTTAGCGATTTCCACTTTAGCTAATTCAGGAACCACTACCGGAGTTTGTTGTTGAACGGGTTGACCTAAGAAACTGCCGGGTTCAATGCGGCGCTTAGTTTGGCGAAGTTCGATAAGAGTTTTTTCTCCACCGCGTTTTATTTCGCAGCGTCCAGTCTCTAAGCAAGCTTTATCTGGATCGGCGGTTGAAGCCATATCTGCGGCGGTCATGATGAAGCCTTGATTCGCATACCGCGAGCCTAAGTCACAAGCGAGGGCGAAAAACAGGAGTACGAATAAGTTCCTGGTGGTTTTTGTCTTCGCGTTCAACATGGCAATCCTCCTTAAGGATCCTTTTTTAGGGACGGGCGCATAAAACGCTCCAGTCCCTGACTCTTAGTAATCCAAAAGCCAATCCAACCTGCCAAAAGAGTTAACCTCCTGAAATCACGTGGTTTCGGGAATGTTTGTGGCATGTCTGATTTTTGGACGCCTGTCGAAGTTCGCGGGTGGGGGCTTTGGCACCTGCATTTTTCCTTAGTGATTCGAGGGATTTGCCAAGTGTTAAATCCTCGACATGGTGTTTGTCGCAATTGGGCCTAAGATCTTGGGGTGCTGAGCAGACTATATATATGGTAGGTTCGCCCCTCTTTATGAGGATTCAATTCGAACAGGCGCCAAGGCCTGAGCATATTTCAAGTGAGCAGTGGCTAGATTGGCGTTGGCAGCTCAGGCATCAGCTTTCGACTTTAGAAGAGTTTAGCCTGCACTTTGACTTAAGTGAGTCTGAATCTTTGGCGCTGCGGTCTTCTGATCATTTATTTAAGGTTCAGTCGACGCCCTATTATGCTTCCATTGCTAATCGAGAGCGAGCAGAGGATCCCATCCGCCGCATTATCATCCCCGCCGCGGCAGAACTTTCCCCGCAGGGGCAGCAGATGCCCGACCCGCTGGGAGAGCGTCGCCACTCTCCAGTTAAACGGTTGGTACATCGTTATCCGGATAGGGTTTTGTTTTTAGTGACCGACATCTGCAGCGTTTACTGCCGTTATTGTTTAAGAAAGTATTTTACCGGCAATGAAGAGGCATTTGTTCCTGAGGCGGAATATTTAGCCGCCCTAGAATACATTCGCGCTAATCGGGGTATCCGCGAAGTCATATTGTCCGGCGGTGATCCACTAACATTGGGCGATCAGCGATTAATGCGTGTGATGGCAGATTTAAAATCCATTGATCATGTGGAGCTCGTTCGCATTGGGACCCGAATGCCTGTTGTTTGTCCGATGCGGATTACACCTGAATTGGTGGCGGGTTTAAAAGCGTTTCATCCGATTTACATCATGACTCACTTCAACCACCCGCGCGAACTGACTGCGGAAGCCGCGGCCGGACTTTCATTGCTGGTAGACAATGGCTTCCCCATATTTAATCAGATGGTTTTGCTGCGGGGAGTGAACAACCACGCGGCGATCGTTCAGGCATTATCGCGGCGGCTTCTGCGCCTGCGCGTGAAGCCCTATTACATGTTCCAGTGCGACCCTTCCGAGGGCACGGATCATTTCCGCACCTCCATCGAAGAATCCATGGCGATTCAACGTGAACTCTGGGGTCGAATGTCGGGCCTTGCGATGCCCAATTTATCGTTGGACATTCCAGGTGGCGGTGGAAAAGTTCCGCTGGTGCCTGACTTTACAGTAAGCTCAACCGCTGATGAGCGCTTGTTTCGCGGTTGGGACGATATTGAAGCTAATTACCGCAATCCATCCGATGAGAGCGCGGCTTTGCCGTTTGATTTCGAAAATTATCTTCCCGAATGGGAAATGCTGCGCGATCAGCCCTATGGAAAACTGGACGAATAAATCCCGAAAATCTTTAAAAACTTGAGTGATTTCAACCCGCGACGTAGCGAGTGATTTTATCTCGCGACAAATTCTCCGCGCGGAGAAAAGTTTGCGTCATAATTCTACCCGCGACATCTTTATAGGCAAATAGGGACGTCGCGAGCGATTGTCCTTACCTATCTCCAAGGCTCCGGCCTGTGGAATAAAATTTCTGCAGTTCGGGGTCGATAAGTTTTGGTGGCGAACTCTCTCGATCGACAACAATATTGCTGTTCATATCCTTGTCCAGATAATTTGATCGCGCCTGCTTTTCTGGCGTTCCCCAGGGGCGAATGAGGATAGAGCTATCAGGATCGCCAAAAACAAGCATCGGAAACTCAGTTCCCGAAGGCACGCCGGACTTGCCGCGGACAAGCGCCTTCATTTGGTACCAGGTTTCCTGCCAGTGGCGTAAATCTTCGCGCTGAAACTGCTCGAGATTCTTGCGTAGCAGGTCGACTTCTTTAGTCCAAATAGATCGCGGGGCACCCGGAATATGGACTGTGCCGTCGAGATCGCGCAGTTCTCCCGCAAGGGTGACATTACGCAATTGAGTCGCGCCTCCACTTGGTGCCCCTAAAGCCTGGGGGCGCATCAGGAGTTCTTCCTCATTATCGCCCTCAAAGAAATTCGCAGCGGTCCCACCAAGGTGACCTTTAAGACCATGCACGAATCCAATGGTAATAAGGGTTCGCTTCGCAAATTCTTTCAAGATTCTCTCGGCTGATTCAGAATTCAACGAATAGATTTCGGCCAAGAATGTATATGCTGCGGGCTGATCAAGATTGCCCGCGTGGGTGACCAGGTTGCCTGGTGGATCGATCCACCTGAGATTTTCACCATAGGTGGAATAAAGACTTTTCATTATTTGATGGATAGATGCACTAAAATCAACGCTATTCAGAATTTGCGGCGTCACCAATACTCGATAAGGCGATTGAACAAAAGTACGGAGCTGCACAATTCTCTCCGGAGAGTCTGCGAGATCCTTTGCTAAAAACGAATTCATCGGTTCAATCCTGAGTTGATTCCCGCTTCGCCGAGGGACTTGGTCCATCCAACCAAGATCGATCGGAACTCCAATAGAAGGTATGAAGCCTGATTTCTTAGCCAGTTTGAAAAGCCAAAGATGGTTGAGGAATTCACTCTGGCCATGGCTTTCAAGTAGGCCGCCCCAGACCCGGTGACTTTCCGTATTTGATTTCTTAGTTGCAAAAACTTGTCGTGCTAAACCTTCGTCGTCTAAAGTTCGCCGGCCGCCGCCTTTGAACGCCATCACTTGGTTCTCTGCGCCTTGTGGGAAAATTCCAGGATGCCGATCCGCCCCCACCCACTGGTGAAACACAAAAGGGCGGCCATGAACCGCAATTGGACCTTCACTCGTTTGATGCTGAGATGCGGATGCCAAACTCACAATCGTCTGCCGAGAAAATTTTCGCATCCATAGCGGCATTGACTGCAATATTTCACGATGAACTACTTCAAGTGACGAATCGCCTTCGTAAAGCATCTCAGCCGGGAGGGGAGTAAAGGGAACCAAAGTCGCTAGTGGCGATTTGAGATCTACAGCGGCCATAGGCGTGGGCACCGAAATATTTTGCTGCTGGCGGGTTATCAAAAGCGCAAGCGCAGAACGATATTGCATAGCCATTGTTGTGGTATTTATGAATTTCACACTCAAACGGTCTGCATGCTTTGAGCTGTTTAATTGACTTGCTGAAATACCAGAGCCTTTCTCAATCGGCTCTTTTGCTGAGCCCTCGGCGCCTTTTAAGTGTCCCGGATTTTCAAACGCATACGGTATGTCCAACGGTTGATACTCTAGCTTTTTTGGCAGGTCCCTATAAAGTAGGCGAGCAAGATCCGGAGACAGTTTGGTTTTATTTTTTGCGGGTCGCCAGCGCCGTGATTGGTACTCAGGACCTGCGATTACAATGCGGCCATGAGGATGTAACGGGAAAAAAGTTTTTTTAGCGTAGTCTTCAAACGCCAATAGCAGCTGACGCGACCAGTTTTTATAAACGCCATCGATTTTTAACTGGCGAGCATGACGATAAAGTTCGCTCTGAATTTCCACGACAATCAATTCATCGCCGCGAATATAAAACCGAATGAAAGCAAAGGAGTCTTGTAGGTGCGGATAATTGACCAAAGGAAAGTTTTTTTCCATCTCGGAAGTCGCGATCGTCATATTGAAGACGTAACCGTCTTTGGCATAGCCAAGGTCCTCATCGAGTTCGCGCGATAGGTACGTAATTGGGAGTACTGCGAATCGCGCGGGGAACCAGGCGCCGTCACCTGTCTCGGCGGAATAATTGAAAACGGGCGCATCAGCACGTGACAGCACTTGGCGCATGGAAGTGACCTTTGGGTGAAAGTCCCATCGGCCACGAATAGCCGAGGTCCATGTCATCCCGTGGGATCGATTTATGGCGGTTCTTAATAGGGCCCTATAGGGCTGCGGCCGGATCAAAAATGCATCGAGAGCCTTTAGATCCGCCGCTGTAATATCCGGGTCCAAAAGCCCATCGCACGCTACAGAAGGCCGCAAATTGGCAGCGTATGCGGGAAGGCTATGAGCTAGAAATAGCGTAAACGCCAATAGAGTGAAGTAGTTCATCATTATGCCGAGATATTGCAATCGAGAGACCCAAAAACCTGAGTAATTTCAACCCGCGATGTCGCGGGCGATTTCAAAACACTTCCAGCCGCGCATACTTCGCGACAAACTTCTTAAAAGTCCGATCCGCAAACATGACACTGATTTTCTGGTTCTCTCCATTCCCTTCAACCTGAAAAATCGAGCCCACTCCGAATGTCGGATGCCGGACACGCATTCCCTTCACGTAGCCTCGGTCTGGATCATCACTGAACGACTCGTATGACGGCATTTCATCAACCGGCACCAACGTCGGAGTGCCCTTGCGAGCTGCAACCTTGGCCGCAAAGCTATTCCCGTATTGCGGCTGAACTGGCACTGACTTTCCAGTATTGGAATAACGCTCCAAAAACGACGGCTTTTGAATCTGCGACCGATTTTCGACGTACTCCAAAGGCAGCTCATTCAAAAAACGACTTGGTGGATGTTGTTGCTCCTGCCCCCAAACTCGGCGAGTCCTCGTGTGGGTTAAAAACAAACGCTCTCGTGCCCGTGTCATGCCGACATACGCGAGACGACGTTCCTCTTCTAAGCCATCCTCATCATTCTCATCGATCGCGCGGGCGGAGGGGAACAATCCCTCTTCGCAACCAACAATAAACACCACCGGATATTCCAGGCCCTTTGAAATATGCAATGTCATAAGCGTAACCATGTCTTGGTTCTGATCGTAATTGTCGATGTCTGAAACGAGCGCAATCTCTTCTAAGAAATTTTGTATCGTACCCTCATCGCCACGCTCTTCTTCGAACTGGCGAATGGCGTTTTGCAATTCCTCTAAGTTTTCAATTCTTGATTGCGACTCTGTCGTGTTCTCTTCCTTCAACCGGATCACATACTCTGTTTTATCCAGCACTTCTAAATACAAATGACTTAACGGCTTACCTTCCATGTTCACTGTCAACGACGCAATCAAATTTACGAATTCACGAAGCTTCCTCGCCGCTCCCGAATGCACCAATCGAAGTTCAACTGTCTTCGTGATCGCCGTAAAGAAATCGATTTTATTCTCGGCAGCCACTTCATCAATTTTCTCAATGGTGGTTTTGCCGATTCCTCGCGCTGGCGTATTAATAATTCGCTTCATTGCGACGTCATCGACGGGATTTAGCAATACCTTCAAATAACTAATAACGTCCTTGATCTCCATGCGGTCATAAAACTTCACGCCGCCCACTAAACGATAGGGGAGCGAATGACTGCGCATTAAATCTTCGATAACACGCGACTGGGCGTTCGTGCGATAGAAGATCGCAAAATCCGACCGCTTATAAGAGTGATCCCGCATTAACTTATCTATTTCAGAGGCAACAAAACGCGCTTCTTCGTATTCGTTCATGCTTTCATGAAGGACGATCTTTTCGCCGGCGGAATTTTGCGTGAACAAAGTTTTGTCTTTGCGCTGGGAATTATTTTTGATCACCGCGGAGGCCGCATTGACGATCACTTGCGAGGATCGATAATTCTCCTCAAGCTTTACGACTTTGCACTCAGGGAAGTCTTTTTCAAAACTCAAAATATTTGAAATATCCGCGCCCCGCCAGCTGTAAATCGACTGGTCTTCATCACCCACGACGCACAAGTTCCTGTGCCGTTCAGCCAACAGCTTTACCATCAGATACTGAATATGGT
This sequence comes from Pseudobdellovibrionaceae bacterium, assembly GCA_043720065.1. GTDB lineage: Bacteria > Bdellovibrionota > Bdellovibrionia > Bdellovibrionales > UBA1609 > JAIBAM01. The sequence continues at coordinate 8,621 of JAYSTF010000059.1, forward strand.
TCGTGTCTTGATACTCATCTACCAAAACGTATTGGAATTGTGCTTCAAAATTAGCGCGCACTTCGGGAAAGTCGCGAAATAAAATGTAAGTTTTCAAAAGGAGATCGTTAAAGTCGAGGGCGTTAGCGCGTTGCAAAGCTTCTTCGTATTTTTCGTAAACGGGAAGTACTTTATCATCCATGAAGAACTTAGGGCGCTTAGCTAAATCCGCAGGCGATAAACCCAGTCGCTTCGCTTCATCAATGCGCGCCTGAAACATGCGGGGAGAATAAATCTTGTCGTTTAAGTTCAATGCGTGAATGATTTTTTTCAGCACACTCATCTGGTCAGAGTCATCGTAAATATTGAAAAAAGATTTGTACCCTAGTTTATGGATTTCACCACGCAGGATACGCACGCAGATCGAGTGAAAAGTGCTGACCCAAAGGCGCTCATAAACAGGGATGCCTAAGTCCTTCAAGAGCTGAAGAATCCGGTGTTCCATTTCACGCGCGGCTTTGTTGGTAAACGTCACGGCGAGTATCTGATGCGCTATAGCTTCACCTGAGGATATAAGATTCGCGATTCTGTAGGTTAAAACACGGGTTTTGCCAGATCCGGCTCCCGCTAAGATGAGCATTGGCCCATCGACGTGAGAGACTGCTTCCAGCTGCGGGGGATTCAGCTGGGAAGAGAATCTTTCCAGAAATGTCATATGTCGCAGTCCTCATTAGGAAAAATTTCAAGGTTATGGGGCAGAGTTAATCCAAAAATCTCATCTGTACGCAACAGTTGATGCTATTTTCTGCGGCATACCATAAATCTGTTCCTTGGGGGGAGCGGTCTTATGCAAAAGGCAGCGCTGGGTGTTCTTGCCGTGGTTTCATTCTCAATCCTTGTCGGATGCGGTCTCGGACTTCAGCCGAACGGGATTGGCGGATATGTCCTAATTCCGTGGCGTGATACCAACGGGAACTATCCTTTCCAAAAAGTATTGCTCCTAAGTTTGGACTCACCTCGCACATTGTCGAGTTATCGCGCTAAGGTTTTTTACCGCACCGGCGCCGATGGGTCAGGATTTACGGGTAAAGCCGTTGCCCCCAACATCGCTCAAAAAGGTGATATGTGGATCCCTCTCGATTCAAAGAGCGGAATTAGCATCGCGGCATTCGCGATCATGGAGCGCCTTTACGATTTCGATAAAAAAATGGAAACGCTCACTGATCTTCGGTGGCCGCGACAAATCGGAGTTGAAATCGGAGTGAAGACTTCAGAAGGTACGCTCATCAATAACGCTCTTTATGACATGGATAAAGATGTTATTGCCTTGGCTCCCTTCCATGCGAAAGCCGTTTCGGTGGCACTTAATCCAGGAATTATCGCGCACGAACACTTTCACGCCCATTTTGCGTCGGCTTGGAAGGGTAAGGATCCTAACTCGCCACTGAAAATCAACGGCAAGACGCCAAACGCAGCTGTGAATCTTTCTGTAATCTTGGGTTGGAATGAAGGACTTGCCGATTACTACGGTTTTGTCTTTACTGGTGATCCCAATTTCATTCATTCAACGTTTGCCTCACGCTCACAGTCAGAGGAACGGCATTTGAATGGCGATCTCATGGCCATGTACGCTTGGCAGCAGCTTTATGATTCCATGGAATGTTCGCAAGGCTGTCAGTTGACATCAAAACACATTGGTTACAGCTATCATAATGGCACGGCAATCGCTCGCTTCCTCTATAAGTGGGGAAACATCCATGCAAATGGCCATGAGCGGTTGCTAAATCATATCCACCGAAGACTTCCAATTTTGATGTCTCAACTCCGCGCGGGGCTTGAGACGGCCACAGTATCACCAGCTCTTCTATTGGAGGATTTGGTAGCCACGTCAAATCTGGGACTCACCACCGAACTTTGCAGGGAACTGTTTTCGGTAACCAGCCAAGTCTCGCCAGCTCCTTATTTTGGAAAGTGTCAGTGATGAAACGTCTTTTGGTTGTTTTTTTTCTCTGCTCATCTCATCAAGCATTCGCCGTATTGCCCGAGATGAGTATGTGGCGTATTGGCGCACAGGTGAACTTAGTCGGCAATCAAGAGATCAACCAATCTGCCATGGAATGGGGGCCTGCTTTTGGCCTTGAGGTTGGACTCGAGTTTGAACCATGGAGTATTGGAATCGCTTGGCGCCATATGGAATCCGAGGGAGAGTCGGGGACCTATAGCGTTGATACAAATCAAGAGCGCTTCATGCTCAATGGCCGGCGAAGCTGGCACGGCGATCAGGATTGGCTCGCATGGGTGCAAGCGGGGGTGGGTTTTCAGTGGTTCAACATTGATATGCGCATGGGAAGTACCACCCGGTCAGAAACGAGCGACAATGAGCTTGTGACGGGCTTGAGTTTGGGATTTGGTTGGCCGCTTGAGGCAAGTTGGCGCACAGAGATTGCGGGCCAGGTCCATAAAACACAAACGCGCTCAGCCTTAGAGGCGAGCGCGTTAGTGAGTCTTGTTCGACTATTTTAAAATTACTGAATAATTTTTTGTACGATGGCAGAGGCGACGTTTGATTCTTTTTGGAATTCCTTGCGGAATTCACCCGCGCTCTTTGCACTTGTGAAAAGACCAACGCTTACGCGGTACCAAGTCTTACCTTGGATTTCAGCGGGAACATAAAACGCATTCCAGCCTTTTCCTTTTAAATCTGCTGCGTGAGTCTTCGCGCCGGCTTCGTCGGGATATGAAGCCACTTGCACTGTGTATTTTCCAACAGCGGTCGCGGCTACAGAAGGAAGTACTGTGTCTGGTTTACGTGCTTCCTTTTGATCCGCGGCTGGAGCCATTCCGCCAGCCACGCGGTCGGCGGCTTTTGCGGCTGGATCAGCTTTTGGGGCTGCCTGCAGTTTCGCTGGAGGAGCTCCATCAACTTTCGTTGCGGCAGGTGCTGGAAGATTCGCGGCTGGAGCCGAATGTGCTTTAGCGTCCCACTTAGCCGCTGCTGCTGTTGCAGGGGCGTGAGCTAGGTCGGAAGCAGTCGCGCGATTCGCTGGCGCCGATTTTTGTACGGGTGCTGCTTCGGCCTTAGTTTCCTTACCACCGTTGTACTTTTTGTAGCCTGAGGTTTCTTCGGCCTGGCTTGCAACGGCGCGCTCAACTACAGGCGCCGCCAGTTTAGCTTCGTCTTTTTCCTTAGTGACGAATTCTTCGGTTAGGCTTGCGATTTCGTCATCGGAAAGTTTTTCTTCCTCCGACTTTTGTGAATCGCTATGGGAATCATGGCCGGCTTCACCGTGGCTAGCCACCGTGCCGTAATCGCCTTCAATCTGTGCGCGACGATGATCGTTGTCGCTCACTTGCTTTCCCACATAAGTGCCGACTGAGAATGACAGCAATGATATGAAAAATATTAGCACCAGTTTTACCATGGTGTCCGTCCTGGACCCGCCTTTTTGGCTCATAATAACCGACATGAAATGTCCCCCTGTATGGATACTATGTTACGGCGGGAAGCCGTAGAGGGTCAATCTGTCAAAGTCTTGACAAGCACTAGGCTAAAGGCTTTCAAGGGGGTATGAAAACTGTTTCGCCTGACAGACTTGATCTCAATGTCGCCCTCACCGCCGCTCAGTTGGCAGCCCGCAAGGGAGCCGAGGTCCTGCTTCACTATTATGGCCAGTTAAAAAATGTGACGGAAAAATTTCAGGCGGGTCTAGTTTCCGAAGCCGATGTCGAGAGTGAAAAGGTTATCCGGGCTGAATTGCTTAAGGCCGTCCCGGCGCAGTTCTTAGGCGAGGAATCGTCGCAACTAAAAAGTAGGACCTGGTCCGAAGGCGGGAACTGGTGGATCGTCGATCCGTTGGATGGGACCACTAATTATGTTCATGGCTTTCCTATCTTTTGCATCAGCATTGGCTTGATGTGGGAGGGCGAGATCGTCCTTGGTCTAGTTGATGTTCCAAAAATCGGCGCGACTTACTGGGCCGTGAAGGGCAAAGGCGCCTTCGTGAACGGCAAAAAAATTCATGTGAGCGATCGCGCGACGGTTCGCAACTCTTTGTTGGCGACCGGCTTTTATCGCGACGACCAAGTCGCATTAAAAGAGCAATTGGCGATTTTTAATAAACTAGTTTATGAGGCACGCGGCATTCGTCGTGCAGGCGCCGCGGCCTATGATCTTTGTCTAGTCGCCGAAGGTGTCTTTGACGCTTTTTGGGAAAAACATCTTATGCCTTGGGATACGGCTGCAGGAATCCTAATGGTTCGCGAGGCTGGTGGGCGCGTGACTGATTATACCGGTCAGGAATTTAATTTTAGTTACGACTCAGTGATGGCGTCCAATGGCGGGCTTCACGATGAGATTTTGGCAACCATTAAGAGCCCCATTTAGGAATTACCCGCGACGTCGCGGGCACCTATCAATACTTAAGCCGTTGAAGGTCCGCCAAACCGCTCCACCTTCAATTGCCGGAACAGGACCATCGATTATATGCGTCAGTCGTGGCCTCCTGTAGTCGTACTCCGCGGGTTTATAATCTCTTGCGTAAAATTCAATCTCGTTTCGGTCCAGCGAAACGCTATTTAAGTGCGACGCATATGATCGATGGTCCTGTTCCGGCAATCGAGAGCATACGGAACTGGTGGGCCCATAGAATTATCATAAA
>JAYSTF010000060.1:0-13236 GCA_043720065.1 Pseudobdellovibrionaceae bacterium
GGCTTACGCAAAATGGCTTTAACGCTCGCGTTGTCGAACAGCACATGGATGCCGTTCATGGATTGAGTGAGTAAACGCTCAATCTCATCGAGGTTTGAAGTCTTGGCCGTCATGGTGTCCTTTTGTTTGTTGTCCAAAGCCTAAAGTCCTGCTGTCTAGTTTTGAGACGTATTATTTCAATTCTGTGGCCCGGCCTGGACCGATAGCAAGTCCAATTCTTCACCAATTTGACATGCCTGGTCGCCCCCCGTATCATAAATATTAAGTGGGGTTACCATGTCGAAGGCCATTCAAAAGAGAGCGGCGACCGCCAGGAAGCGCAGGCCTGCCCCGAAAATCATTATTGATGAGGCCAACGGTTTAATTTTTGCTTCGGAAGAAGACCTCTACAGACACTTCAATACGGAAATCGACGAGCTAGAGCGCGAGTTTTTTAAGCTGCGAAAGCGCAACGACATTTCTGAAGGTAAGTTTGTTAATTATGAGGCTAACCTCACGACCTTGTTGGAAGATCCGGACGAGGTTTGGGAAGACAAGAGCACCATCAAGGGCCGGCCTTTAATCATTTATTTACGAAAAATGACCGACGCCAGCGATAGTGAAGAGGGTGCCCTTTTTCATGTAGCTGCCTGTTATTTAACCGAAGATGTTCCAAGTTTCGTTTATTTGCATTTTCCTTCGCGTGACCCGGAGTTGGTTCAGAAGTATCGTCGAGGTCAAATGATATACGATAGATCTCAACGGGACATTCCAGTCGGGGCGATGGAAGGCGATGCTCTTAGCGAAGGCGAGGACCTCGCCAGCGGTCTCTACCAGGCCATGCTTAAACTTCGAGCTGAAAAAGACATCGAAGAAGATCAGTTTCCAGAGTACTTCGATCTTCGCGAGGAAACTCTCGAGGACGCCGATGAAATCTGGCGCAGTTCCGACTCAATGGGAAATGTTTTAGTGACGTTCGTTAAAGAAGCGCAGGACGCCAGGGACAATGACATTACTTATGTGGTTGTGACTTTGGAAGACTCTGTTTCTAACAGTCATGCGCTGCTCTTTTCGTTCCCGACCAGTGATCATTCTCTTGTCGAGCGTTATCGCCACGGCGAAAATCTCCAGGCAGAAGAAGTCGTTCAAGAAGCTTCACACTAAATAAAAAAACGTTTAATTCCTAGAGAAAGCCTTGGCAGTAGGTATTTGTCGCGGCCACGTATTGCGATTCCGCGAGACCCGCCGGCATTGAGTTGTTCGGGTGTAAGCCGTAGAGCAAAACATTTGGATGTGAAATTCGGTAAGCGTAAGGATCCGCGGTGAAGGGCGCAATCAAAGCGCTCGCAGTCCCTTGAGGCAGGGAGCCTACGGCGCTATCATAAATGTTAAAGTCGAAGACTTGTTCTGATGGTGTGAGACCAGTCAAAATAATCAAAACGGAAGATAGAAAAGTATCGGTCGTGATCCCTTGTAACCCCAACTGATAATCAGCGATCGTCTTGTTGATGGTGTTTTTAGAAATCTGAAGCACCGGTGAGTTGGAATTTAAGTATTGGTTGTTGCTGCGAAGGACAAAAATGATTCCAGCGGGTTGGGGATTATAATATTTTTGTCCCGTCGATGCAGCTACCTGCCAGCGCATAATGGAAATGTATTTCGTCGTGGAAGTCGTGAGGTCCACGGGCACACTTGTTAAGCGAACTCGCGCCAAAGAATCCACAAAAGTTTGACCGTTCCAAAAGCTGCTCAAGACCCCGGCCACGCCAAAAGCGTTGGCGGGAATTGTATTGCACTCGGCAGTCGCACCCTGTGGGATAATAGGTGGGGCCCCCGTAGAAGTGTTGACCGTGTTTGTAGTGCCTTGTTTAGCTGCGCCACAGCCCGTTAAAAGCACGAGGGTTATAAGGGCGGCGAGTGAGTGAAGGAAAGCTCGATGTAGTTGCATAGCTCAAATAAAGAGCAACTGGGGTGCCAGTTAGCAATGGCACAAGAACGAGTAAACTCTCATTGATTTCATGGGTTTAGTGGGGGACTCTAATCCCAGTTTGAGACACTCTAGAGCGAGGAATTATGCGACTGTCAAAAGATCAGCCGAAGATACCACGAACGCTGTTTTGTTTTTTTGCGATTCTTATCACGGGCTGCGCCTCAGGATCCAAATCTCTTGAGGGAAAACAAGGCCCCGTTACCATCGTTTTAAAGAGCCAGGTCGGGCAAGAAAATCTCACCCGTTATTATTCAAATTCACGCATTAAATCCTACGACGAAAAACAGCTCGTTCGAGATCGCGACGAAGCCGTGGAATTTCGCGTGAGCGAAAGAGTCACAAAAATTGAAAACGGCAATCCGACGGTAGTGGCAACGACGACTTTTAAAGATGGCACTGTGGACCTTCACGATTTAGCATTTCCCGAAAAAGGCGAAGAAATAGAGTACGTATTCACACCACTGGGAGAAGTTCTTAAGGCCGGCGTGTATCCGGCCGATTCTGTATTCTTTGTTCCACCATTTCCAATTCCAAAGGGCCCAGTGTCGGTCGGTGACACCTGGACTATGGATCATGGCTGGGTCGGCCTAAAAAATGGAATTCCGCTAAGTGTCCATTTGGTGGGAATATTGAAGGGCCTTCGCAAATGCGGCAAGAGTGAGTGCGCGGATGTTGAAATCTCTGGCAACGTAGAGGTAATTGGGATTGCGCCGCAAAAGGCGCAATTCACGAGTACACTTTGGGGCCGCATGCTCATTGCGCTTGATCGCGGTACGGTCGTCTGGTCGGAGGTTCGGAGCCGCGAAAAAATGATTGTGAAAAACGAAAGAACGGACGTACTTTCGTGTATGACCGCTGAGCTTGAGCAACCTAAGCAATGGCACCTTAAAGGCATTGCGCAAGCATGTACGCCCTCAGAAGAGCCGATTGGAAAAATTCCTTAACGCCGACGGAACTGCGTACGGGCCTTGTACGGCTAACTAGGTTGGTCTTTTAGTTCAACCCAAGTGACGCCGTCGCCACCGGTTTCAGGAGTTCCCACTTTCCATTTTTTTACATAAATGCTGCGGGAAAGAAAATTTCGGAGGCCTCTCTTTAATGCTTCTGTCCCGTGTCCGTGAACTATCTTTACGCGGTCCTCGTTATGAACTGTTGCCGTATCAAGTTGTGACTCTAGCGAGTGAATGGCGTCTTCTAATGGAAGTCCGCGCACATCAATAACGCGGTCAGAGTCCATGGGGCTAGAGGAAATGCCGCCGACTTTCCTCACTAAACTGGCAGTTGGATTTGCTGCCTGCTGCGCGATTCGCAACTGCTCCCACGGCACCATAAGCCTCATTGAGTTTGATAAAACCGGAACTTCGCCACGCGCGTTTGGCATTCCTTGCAGAACTCCGTCGCGGCCAAGAGATGGCACGAAGACTTTTGAGCCTGGAGGATAAGCGCGCGCAAAATCCTCTGGCGTTTCGATTTTAGGTGGCGTGGAGCTAGAGCTTTTGACGGTGCTCGCCTTTATGACCTCGGGGAGTTTAAATTTCACTTGCTCGAGTTTTTCATGGCGGCGGAAAACGTTTTCAACTTTTGAGTGTTCGATCATTTGATCGATTTTCTTTTCCGCCCGCTTAACGGACTGATCGATCATCTGATCTCGCTCGCGGTCGAATTTTAGGGAGAGCGCGACGAATTTCGATTTTTCTTGTTTCGCCTCTTTCATCTGATGATCCAGCGAATCCTTTAGCGTGCGAAGCTCACTCTTCATCGATTCAATTTCACTTAACCCCAGCTGGTAGTTTTTCATTTCAGGCGAAAGGTGATTTAACGCGCGCTCGACGATGGCTGAATCTACGCCAACTCGCTTCGCGGTTTGAATCGCTAAGGATTGCCCGGGAACACCCATTAAAAATTGATAAGTCGGGCGCCCAGAGCCCGCATCATACTCTAAGCTTCCGTTAATCACGCCGGATTCAGGTTTCCACCCGAGCTTAAGTGGACCTAAGTGCGAAGTGATAACGCCAAGAACTTGGTTTCCGGCATAAGTTTCAATAAAGCTTCGCGCCAGGGCGGTGCCCTCCTCCGGATCCGTAGAGCCGCAAATTTCATCAATCAAAAGTAAATGATCAGGCCCTTTGGCGTGAGTTGCGGAATCCAAAACCCGCAAATGTGCGGCAAAAGTGGAGAGCTGAGCGTCCACGCTTTGCGCATCACCAATCGCGACGTGAATTTGTTTGAAAAAGGGCAGGACGGAACCTTCATCGGCGCAAATCGGAAGCCCGCATCTTGCCATGTGGGCCGCGAGGCCTACAGCTTTAAGCAGCACGGTTTTCCCGCCAGCGTTAGGACCCGAAAGTAACAATAGACGGCGAGCTCCTTTAAGATCGACGGAATTTGGAATCACGTCAGTGTTCGCTAAAACCAAAAGGGGATGGCGCACGTTCTGTAAATGCACTTCGTCTTGGACGAACTTGCAGGGGTAGGCTTGAAGTTGAATTGAGAGCTGCCCCTGGGCAAAGCGAATATCGCAATCTTGCAGAATTTCGCGCGCGCGCGCGAAACTCTTCAGCTGGGTTCTTAAGTAATCAGAAAGTTGGATGAGGAGGCGTTCGATCTCCTCTTCAATTTCTACTTCAATTTGGCGCAGCCGGTTATTGAGGGGTATAATCTCTTTTGGCTCCATAAAAACTGTTTGCTTCGTCTGGCTCGAAGAATGAATGATGCCTTCGAAGTCGTGTTGCATTCCGCTCTTCACCGGCAAAACCCAGCGCCCCTCGCGATTTGTAACATAACGTTCTTGTAGGATGGGTTCCATCTCATGTTGTTTTACAAGGCGGTCGAGAACGCCCTGAACCGCTTTTACTTGATTGCCGCGTTCGCGATAGAGTTTATAAAGTTCCTCGCTCGCGTCGGTTCGAATATCGCCATCGGGGGTCATAATGGAATCGATGGCTGAAAGTGGTTCGCTGGCGTCTAATAGATCCTCGGTCATCGATTTCAACCAAGGTGATTGATAAAGTTTTAAAATTTCCTTTAGAGCAATGGTTTCAAGGGCGAAATGACGGACGTCCTTTAATTCCAATGGTTTTAAAACCGCGTCTTTGCTCAAGCGCTGTTGCCAAAGACCAAAGAGATCAAGACTTTCCATGAAGCAGCGTTGGCCATTTTGCAAAACCGCTTGAGCTTCTAAAATCTGATCGATACTCGTTTGAGCCGCTTCGGGCGAAGCGAGCGGAGCAATGCCTCGCAAAGTTTGTCGCGCCACCTCGCTCGTAGCAAAGGTTTCAAGCTTCGCTAAAATTTCATACCAATCAAGATTTTTGAGTTCCTTCAAAACGTCGTCTCCATAAAGCGGCGATGAAAAGCCCTAACGCCACCATCCAGGAGAAGTAATACCCGACTCCCATAAACACCGTCGGCCGAGGACTCTTCTCATACTTCACGTCGTATAAATGCTGCCACTCTTGGTGTAAAGGGGATTGGGCCAGTATTTCACCACTGGCCAACGCAACGCTTGAGATGCCCGTATTGGTGGAGCGAATGACGGGCCGACGCACTTCGATAGCGCGAGCCATAGTCATGTAAAAATGCTGATAGGGCTGCTGCCAGGTCCCGTACCAAGAGTCATTGGTAACATTCACTAAAATCTGGGAGCCCTGATTGGCCAATGTTCTGGCGAAATGATCGAAAAGGCCCTCATAGCAGATCATTGGTCCAATTTTAAGCTCGTTCAAACCCAATGTAGTTGGGCCTTTTCCGCGGGCAAACTGTCCCACCTGGGGTAGCCACTCGAGAAGCTTCGGGAAAAGGCTTGCACCTGGTAAATACTCGCCAAACGCCAGCAACCAAGTTTTGGAGTACGGTTCATCGGCGAGAGTGCCATCGGCTTTGATCAAATAAAAAGAGTTAAGCACCTGGCGGGTTTCATCGATCCAACCGTAGCCCCCGGTCATTAAATTCAGATTATTGAGCTGAAGAAAAGAGACCAGCTTTTGAGCATATTCAGAATTTTGCAGGTTGGCGCCATTTAAAATATGCGGGAATGCCGTCTCAGGCCACACAGCAAAATCAGGTTTTGCGGTTTTTAACGCTTCCGCAGTTTGAGCAAGGTAGCGATTAAGCACTGTGGCTCGGGCATCATCTGTCCGTTCTTGCTCTATCTTTTCAAGATTTCCGATGTTCGCTTGGACAATCAAAACTGAAGTTTGGCTTTCTGGCATTGCAATGTTTGATTTTAACCAAAGACCAAGTGCGGTAAGGGCGATGATCAGGCTCGCAACCGCGCCGACTCCCGCATAAGCCGATTTTTTTATGGCCCGATTTTGGTAGGCCCAAAATAACAGGCCATTTGTCACAACGACTAGGGCGCTTATTCCTTTAAAGCCAATCCATTCCGCCACATGAATGCCTGCCCATCCGGTGGGCAGTAAGGGGTAACCCAAATGCCAGTCGAAAATCATGGGATAGCACAATTCAGCTATTATAAAAGAGGCTGGTAAAAGAAAAACACTCGCACGAGGACCGAGCTTTAAAAACCTTTTCGAATAAAACCAGATGAGCCCAGCAATGGGAACATGAAGGCTTGCAAAGCAGCTGTAGAGTACAAGTCCAAGCAGGGCAATCGGCCACGGCATTTGGCCAAATTCATGAATCGTGTGTGCCACCCAATTAAAGCCGATGATGGTGAGCACCCATTGGGCAATCCATCCTGACCACCAAATTTTTTTGGCGGAAACCTGATTGCTCCAAAAAACCCAAAGGGGCACGAGTGCAAATGCCAAAGCCCATGGGGGAAAGGGAATATAGCTTGTCCCAATAAGGAATCCTGATAAAATGGGCAACCGATAGTCGCGAATGAGCTTGATTAGCATGAGCGTTAGACTACCATTCAAGGTTCGGGGGAATCCAGTTGGAATCAATTGAAAACCAAACCGGCTTGAGGATTAGCATCGTCAAAGTGCGATGCCCAAAATGTTTTAAGCTTTACGCCGTCGACGGCTCAGAAATTGCCGAGGCGAAGCCGCAGTTTGCTTGTTCAAAATGCGAAACCCGCTTCTGGTTTCCCTTTCCTGAAGGTCTAGGCGCCAGTGAGATCATGGGTTTTCCCGTCGAATGGTTGGAAGCTCCCCCAGTTGAGCAAATTGAGTCCGAACCGTCGCCTTCAGCCCCTATGGAGCCAAAGCTTGAACGTCACTTCAACTGTCCGCGTTGCCAGGCGCAATACTCCGCTGGCGATCCCGAATGTCCAAAATGTGGCGTTGTTTTCGCAAAACTGGACTTCATCGAAGACAGCCGAATGGTCGCCGCAAGCCCTCAGCTGCGCCGGCTTTGGCACCAGGTCATGGAAAATTACGTTAACAAGCAAGCGCACCGAAAATTCGTGCACGCCGCCCAACGTGAAAAGAACCTACTTTATGCTTCCCAACAGTATCAGCGTTTATTGAAGGGGCATGCGGGTGATGAAACCGCTCTTCAGATGCAAAAAGAAATCTCAGCTTTAAGCGTCGTGGTCGCCGATATCGAAAAACCCCTAAAGTCATTCCGCGCCCGCGACTACATGCCCAAAATCACAACCATGCTGATGATTATCGGCGGGATTGTAATCGGCCTTGGCGTAGTCATGCCAAATTCACGAAACCTTATTGGTCTTGGTGTCGCGATGGTGTTCTTCATGCTAGCCATCGAATGGTTCTTCAACCGGCAATCTAACTGACTCTAAGTAAAGTTTAAGTCTTGAAATGACGATAAGTTCTCATGCGTTATTGGATATTACTAGCCGTCACAATTAGTCTCGTTCTTGGCAATGGCTGCCAAAGTTCCATGGACAATCAGGCTGCCGCTCAATGGACCATCACTAAGAATACTTTTTCTGATTCGGTGACTGAGTTCAAGCTCAACGTGTTTTATGAAGTCGGCGCGAGTCCTTACGTCGGCAATATTGGTTTGACGACAAATCAAACGTGGGACATCACCAAATCAAGCTACCAAGCCTTGTTTCAAAATCACCCAGGCCGAACCGTAACGGTGCCCTCAACATTGGCGCAAATGACTCAGATACCAGATGTAGGCAGAAGTGTTTGGTCATCGAACACGCTGATTAGCCTTGCCGAGCAATATGTTCCCGCGCAAGTGTCAGGCACCCAAATTAATATGAGCGTGATTTTTCTAAATGGTACTTTCGAAGGCAACAGTAACATTCTCGGCGTTCATCTACGGGGGCATCAGTTTTCGTTCGTTTTTAAGGACGTCGTCGTGACCACGGGTGGCGACAGCGTAAGCCAGCGCTACGTCGAACAAGCGACGGTCGTACACGAACTCGGTCATTCGATCGGTTTGGTTGATAATGGCTTACCTATGGCGGTTAATCATGAAGACTCTTCCCATACTCACCACACCACTAATTCAAATTGCGTCATGTACTGGACGGTCGATTCCCGCAGCAGTATTTTAGCGTCGCTCAGTAATTTCATTTTGGCGAATCAATTGAATCTATTTGGTCCAGAGTCATTGGCCGACGGCCGCGCTTATCATCCATAAGTACCCCGCTACGTCCCTACGTGCCTGTAATGATCTCGGTGGCAGATTTGAGCAGGCGCATCCTGCACAAGAGCTCGCTGCCGACAATTAATCTGCATCCCCTCAAAGCAGCGGCAAACTTAACTGGTGAATCAGATCATGATGAAAACCACAAAGGGTCTTTAGATTTTCCACTTCATTCCCACCACCTTGGCTAACAGGTTGGACGTGGTGAAGCTCAATCCATCGATCATTCGCACAGCGCTCGCCATTTGCATTTATATGAGTACAACGACCCTGATCTCGCGAATGGACCTGATGTTTGATGCGCGCGGGAAGTGGCGTTCGTTTCGAACTTGTTTGAGCTCTGAGCGCGCAGAGTCTTTTAGCGCTCGGCTTCTTTGCAAGCACTCGCTCGGCCTTCCTAACTGGATCATGCCGCTGTAAGTAATCGTCCAGAACCTCCGATAGAACTTTATCTAGGCTAAACTGACCCTTCGCAGCCAGTAGTGACTTTACCCTTTCAAGTTTTTCATGGGTGCCTTCTGTGATCCCGCACTCAAGTTGAACAAGATCTTCACCCTTAAATTTAATTTTATCCGAAACGGCAGCGCTTGGCTGAAGGCGCGCCACTTCAACCTCAGTTTGGCGAGTGGTGTGCGTCTCAGCGAATTTAACTAAATCGGGCGCATTCTCTTTAGTGATCGCCGCCACTATCCGACTAGCCTTTGCGACTGTGATTTTTTGTTCAATGACAGCGGTTTTTAACTCTGGGATCTCACGACTTTTGCGAGCCACAGAAATAAATGCATAAGCATTGGCTTCACTTAATCCCAACGCGTCTACGGCATAAGTAAATAGACTGGCATATCCTAGTCGCTTAAAAAACTTTAGCTGATCGATTTCACCTAGGATTAAAATAAGCTCGCCCTCTAGGCGGCGAAATTCAAAACTTAATTGAATTGCGCGCTCATGTAACTCGAGCTGGTTTTTATCAAGCACTGATGACATTAGATTCCTCCTTCACGAATTGGAGAGAAATCTACCACATGTTTTTAAGGCTGAATTTCTCAAGGCCACCGAGCGTGACATTGCGAGGCTCGCTATTGAGCGTAAACGTTTATGTAGCAGGCGATTTCAAAGCAGAATCACTTTCAAAACAAAAAACATGATTAAATCAAGTGACGCCAAAATTAGAATGCGTGAAAGGCCGTCAACAAAATTATGCAAAAGAAAAATATTTGTGTACGAGAATTGGGATGATGGTGCCGCGAGTGGAGCACTCGCAGCCTAATATTACTCGTCTGCTGGAGAGGCGGTGTTAATACTTGTGCCGTTGCCGACGGCTTTTTGAAGAGCGCGGCCGAAGCTGGTGACTGCGTGTTCCGCTGCGGCGGCTTGTGATTCGTCGGGTGCAACAGCGCGCTTGTTAGCGCTATCCACGGAGAAGGCTCCCATGGAGAGTGTGTTTTCGGCGCGTACGCCATTGATCGAGAGATCTTTGTCTTGAATAGCGAGAGCCTTATAAGAATTTAAGATCTTTGCGTACCGGGTTTTGCCGGCCAGCTCATTGGCGTCGTCGCCAGTTTGTGTAAGGTACTTCACAATGCGGTCAGCTTTTTTAAGTTCAGAGTTATTTGCCATAACGAGGGCTGCAACACCAGTCACGAAAGCCGTAGCTTGTGACGTTCCGGTCATTGGACCATATTGGCCTTTGGGCAAGGTTGAGTAGATGTCGTTACCAGGAGCCGCGATATCTACGCTTAACTCGCCGTAGTTGCTTGTTGGTAATACGGTATTGCGTTTGTCGATTGCGGTGACGGAAATAATATTCTTTAGATCATAGTCAGCGGGGTAGTAGGCTTTGATGTCTGAGTTCGAACGCTCATTACCAGCTGCCGCGACGAAGAGGATGCCTCGCTGATTCGCTAAATCAACCGCGCGCTTCTCTTCAGGACTCGGATCAAGCCCGCCGCCTGAATAATTAATAATGCTAGCTTCCATGCGGACCGCGTATTGAATTGCTTTAACAGTATTAAGCAGGTTGTTCATGCCGGGAGCTTTTGGATCATAATATTTCAAAGCCATGAGACTGACTTTAGGTGAAATGCCAACCACGCCAATGCCGTTGCCGCCGACCGCGCCGATGATGCCAGCGATATGAGTGCCGTGGCCGTGGTTGTCGTAAACATCGTTGTTGTTCATCACGAAATTCCAACCATGAACGTCGTCTTTATATCCGTTATTGTCGTCGTCTTTGCCATTGGTGGCTTTATTCTTGCCTTCGATATCGGTTCCCGTTTCACCTTTGTTGACCCAGATATTTTCCGCGAGATCAGGGTGGCGAACATCAATACCTGTATCGATCACAGCAACCACAATCTGACGGCTGCCAGTGGTCATGCGCCAAGCTTTTGAAGCGTGCGTGGTCTTGTGTCCCCAAGCCTGCGACATGGCCGGATCCTTTAATAAAATCTGAACTTCTTTTGAACTTTTAAGTTCCTTAGGAACGGCGTTGCCTAATTCTGTTACGCGACTGATTTTTGAATCCACTGAAGAGAGATCTAAAACTTCCGCAGGTGCTGCGTTGCTTTGATCGTGACTGAAGACCTCAAAGCTTGTGACTCCAAGCCCCGTTACAATCACCAAAAGTTTGGGGGCTTGAAACTTGAGCCAGGAAAGAATCGAGTGAGTTTTTGCATCCGCCATGAGGTCCTCCACAGTTACTTAAGGGAGCAACAGTGGTGCCTGCTATAGTTAGGATAACTCATTGAGTTTATTGAGTAATTTCAATGAGAGAAAGCGTGGTTTTGGTTACCCTTTGGGGGTTCGAGCAAAACTTAGACAGATGTAGTGCCGGCATAATCTCATTGTGAGGCTGCCGGACGTCCGGCGGTCTTGAAGATGGTGCGGAATGTAATCGGCGGGGAGAAGAGCTATGCCCAATTGTTGCACTATTCTAATCGTCCACCTAAATTAAACGGTCTTTTGTACTAGTGGAGTGTGGAAGTGATAAATATATTTTTGGCGATTTGGATAGGCATACCCCATGCGGGCGCAATTGACTGCCGCGAAGGTACTTTCAAACGACGGGCCCATCCGAGAACCGCGTATTATCGTGGCGACGGCACTTTTGTTAGGGCCACTCATGTCATTGATAGTTGTATTCCAAAGCGGCCCGGTCATGACCTTTGGTTTCCTAAGCTGAAAAGTGGATTGCCTCCTAAGTGGCCGCACGACGAAGCCATGGCCAAGTGGACGGAAGAACAGCGCGATCGTGTGTTGGAAGCTTTGAGCGAGTTGCCTGAGAAGCTTTGGGACAAGTCTATAAAGGGAATTTATCGTCTTTCACGGCCCAAAGATTTCCCCAACCCCGCTACCCATGGTGGCGATATGATTGTCTTATACGATTCTGCCTTCGATCAATCGCACCGCTTAGCAAGAATTCTTGCTCACGAATTAGCACATCAGATTTACGATCAGTTTGGGTTGGATGATGGCGCGGACTATCGTCGAGTAGCTGGTTGGCAAATAACTGTGGAGGAAAGCAAGGTCTATTGGGTGCCTCGCTCCGACGGATTTGTTAAGGATAATGTGCGGCGTGACCCAAGTGAAGACTTTGCTGCTAACCTCGAATACCTGCTTTTTGAACCGGAGGTCCTTAGAAAAAAAACTCCTAAGGTATATGAGTGGTTGAAACGTAGGTTTGGTGATAAATTTAAATTGAGGGGTGGATCATGAGGTCTAAATTTTTAACGGTCTTAGCTACTCTCATAATGAGCTCGTGCATGAGCGTGCCTCATCAAACACAATCTAGAGATCTAAGTTTTGGGCTTGCTAAGGATCTGTTTTATGACTGTAAAGTCTCAGCAGACGTGCTTGCAAAAATTGGTAAGCCGTCGGGGACATTAGCCAAAGTTAGTGGTGAGCGCTGGAATTATATCGATGCCAAAACTGGAAATCAGCGGCTGAGTTTAATGTTCGATAAATCTATGAGACTTGAATCGGTTTTGTGGATTCCCAGTTCGAACGATCCAGAAAAAAGTTTGGACGTGATTCTTACTAAGTACCCTGAATTGAAAGTCCGACCTATTGAAACTCGGAAACTGGTCCATTCCATAAACACAGAAACAACTTATTCTGATGATAAATCCATTTCGATTTTGCACAATGATTATGCAAAACGGGTAGAGGCGATCGCCTGGTTTTCGGGCGACAACCGGAGATTTCCCACTAATAACTAAATATAAGTTATTTGATTATCATTTATTTCTATTGTGAGGCTGGTTTTCTATCCAGGTTAAGAACCCATTCCGGGAAAACCATTTCGCCGGTTGGGTTGTTATACAGCTGGTAGAAAATCATGTTGCGCATGACGAGGCGAATGTAGCCACGCGTTTCTTCGTAAGGGACGTCTTCAATAAAAACTGTTGCGTCGTTCTTATAGCGTACTTCCATCCAATTGCGGATGCTGCGCTCGCTGGCGTTGTAGGAAGCGACGGCCAGAATGAACCGTCCGGCGAACCGATCCCAAAGTTGTCGTAAATGATAAGCACCGACTGGGATATTTACTTGAGGGTTAAATAGATCCTCAGCTTTCGCGAAGTTCACTTGCGCGTTTGTTGCTGCGGCTTCAGCGACTTCGGGAATAAGCTGCATAAGACCAAAAGCATCAGCGGGACTTCGTGCTTTTGGATTGAACGACGATTCCTGCCGCATAATCGCGAACAACAATTCTGGAGGCAGACCAAACTTTTCCG
>JAYSTF010000007.1:0-17793 GCA_043720065.1 Pseudobdellovibrionaceae bacterium
AAGAATCACGAACACGTGAAAGATTTCATGGGAAGCGAATACGCCGGGCCAGAGAATTGGCCACTTCGCAAAATCGATAATCGCGCCGAGGGAGTAATACATTCCGCCCATTGCTAGCTGCCTCAAACTCTCACCATGAAATGAACGACGAAATTTGTAGCCCGTGAGGGCTCCCATCCAGCCGAGCCCTAGAAACATACTTAATGTCAGCCACTCCGGAAAGGTTTTGAAAAAGACGACCTCTAGTACAAGGCCTGTGATCGCGATGACCCACACAATTAATAAAATTAGCCAGCGCCAGGGCCCACGAAATAAAATCACATGAATGGGAGTGAAGGTTCCGGCGATAAGAATCCAAATGCCCGCATGATCAAGGCGCTGCAAAACTTCGCGTGCGACGCCGCCTGGAGAAAGCAGATGGTAGACGCCGCTCATAGAGAATAAAAAAACGAGAGTGAACGAGTAAAGTGCCAAAGCCGTGACGCGAGGTCCGCTCCCCTTGCCTTTGCCGATTAAATAAAAACCACCGATAAAGGCGGCGACCGCCGCCGCGAGATGCGACAAGCTGCTAAACGGATCGCTAAAGCCAAGAACCTCAATATTCAGCATACGGCGCATTTTGATCTGGGAAGCGATCTCGAGTCCAGTCTGATTTTTGTTTTCTCATAAAGTGACGTTTGATTTAGGCCGAAGAGTATGGGAGATGAAATACGTTCTGCTTTTCCTCACTTTTAACCTGACGTGCCATGCCGAATACCGCGCCTATGAGCTGATTATTCGCAACATCGACAGTGGCACGGAGCGCCTCGTGCGCTCGACCTTGGACCACATCCAATATCCGGGCTACTACCCTGTCGCCAAAAATGAAGTCGTCGCCTACTCGACCTCTTGGCGCTGCCGCGGCAACACGGGAAGCTCTAAGAAGATTTGTCCAAACCCGAGGGACCAAGCGGCTCAACCAAAGCCCATTTCAGAGGCTCCGCGAAGTCCGTCTAGCTCCGCAAACTAGATTCCGCTGCTATGATAGTGACATGGCATCTGAAATCTCTGGCGGTGGTTCCAACAATCAGGACACTTCCGCCCTTCAAGAGCAGTATCAAAAACGCCGGCAAGAGATCGTCGAGCGCAATGAAGCGCAATTAAAGAAAATCCAATCAGATTACACCGACAAGAAAAATGGCATAAAGGAACAAGGCGAAGCTGCGGTTAATCACACGAAAAAATACACCGCTGAGCAGATCGAACAAATGCGCCGTTCCCACGATGAACGATTAAAGACGGAAGAATCACAACTCGCCAACCGCTATGAAACGCAGAAGAAATCCGGCGATGGCAAGATTGAAGGTTTAGAGCGCCACCTCGAATCCCAAAAAGAAAATCTTAGCCGCCAAGCGCAGATGATCCGTGAGCGCCAATCTGAGTTCGCCCAAAACGAAAACCAGCAAACCTCCGAGCTCTCTAAAAAACATAACCTTAGACGCCAAGACATCGAGCGCGAGGCCTCCAAGGGAATTGAGCAGACGCGCGGCCAAAGTATAAAAGCCCGTGGCGAAATCCTCGGCAAATACCGTGATGAACTGAGCGCGCTGGACGCCGAACACGCGGCAGCGATGCAAAAAACCAAAGTCCACACTCACACAGAGCTTGAGAAAACTAGATCGGACGGCACCAAACGCGTGCAGAACCTCCAGCAGTCGCAAAGCCAGCAGTACGAAAAAGAGCGCCATGAATCCCTAAAGTCGCTTGATCAGTTACGCGACACCGTCCAGACCGAAAAACAGACTCAACGCGAACAAGCTGACGCAGAACTTGCAGGACTTAGAGCCAATCAGACTCTCCAGCAAAAAGACACTCGTGAACAAGGCCAAAAAGAACTCGCTGAAGCCAATCAGTATTACCAAAAAGAAACTGCAAAACAGCACAAAGCTGGTGACCAGGCCCTTTTTCTCACAAGAGAACAGCAACAGAAAAAGACCATCGAGCAAAAGCAAATTTATAAAAAAGAACACGAAGAACTCACCACAAGACAACTGGCTGAAAAGGAAAAGCTCCAGCAAAACCACAACGCTGAGATGGAGCGAAACCAAATGTTTTATCGCCAAGGCCTCGCCGGCCAAAAGCAAGAGTTCGACGAAAGCTTTGTTAGAAATCAAGAGTTCAGCCAACAAGCTTTGGATTCACAATACGGCCGCCTAGTGAACCAGCTAGAAGAGCAAAAGAAAGACACGCTCCAACACGTTGGCAAGTATTCCGACAAGCGCAGCGACCCCTTTTATAACCTACAAGCTCCAAGCACGCGCTTTCGCGAAGAAGGCGGCTACTACATTATAGAGACCGAAGCCCCTGAGCATGAGAAAGACAACATTGACATTCGCGTCAAGGCCGACAAAGTAATTGTCTCCGGCAAACGCGCCTTCGAAGACGACGTAAAAGCAGCCGACCGCCGCATTTCTACCAACTCCTACCAAACCTTCCGCGAAGAAATCCCACTAGCGAAACCAGTGGTCGAAAAGCTCGCCGAAAAGACCTACGCCAACGGCATTTTAAGAGTCAAAATCCCCAAGATCGGCTAAGCGTTCTCCGGCAGATGCCCTACCCTTCCTGCGACATCATTTAAAAACAGGTTCATCTGCAGCGATGTTATAGGGTCCATGTTCGCGAAGAAAAACAATTCGATCTTTCAGCACCGAGAAGATCAATATGCGCCGGAACATATTGTTGCCCATGTCATACGTGGCTACGCCAATCTCTTTGTTGCCGTCCCCATCCAGATCGTAAATAAATCGCCCCGGTTTCAATCGAAGAAAATAGGCATACTCCCATGCTCGCTCATCATTGGTCTCAAAGGCTTTCGACCATAAGATATCTTTCTTCTTTTCATTCCCATTTCCTTTGCCGTAAAGAAACTCAATTTTTTCCAGGCCGTATTCCCAACCAACTTTTTTTAAATGGAGCCACGTTCCATTGTTCAACTGAAGGAAGGTGCGACTTAAATCTTCGATAGGAGGATCTCCGTACGCAATCATACAAATGAATAATCCAAACAGACCAAAAGAATCTTTAATTTTTGTCGCGAGACTTCCCATAGAGCAACAAAACTTTGTCAGCATAAGCATCTCCCTCCTTATCCCGTGAATGATAGTCTCTGATGAGTTGACGATTGTTTCTCTTTTTCGGGTCTTTCAGCTGCGACCACTTGTGACCCAACAGCCGGGTTCCCAAAGCAATATTGGTAACTGGATCGAGCTTGTCAGACTTCTCTATGTGGATAAGATGATTGCGCATCTCTATCCACTTCTTTTTATTTGGAAAGCCGCCCATGACACGCATAGATTGATCTGTTACCTGCATAAGCCCTGCAGCTGTACTGTTTTTGGCATTTGAGATTTTGCTCGGATCGAACGTTGATTCGACGGCGATCATTGCCTTGATCATGAGTGGCGCTAGATCCTTCGGAAATTCGATCCCTTGAGATTTCCAATAATTAAACCAAAATTGAATCAGTCCATCATATTCTGCGCCTCTACCTTCGAACCCCTTGATCTCTGCAAGAACTGGATATTTCTTCTTGGAGTTCCAAAACAGATAGTGAATATTCTCTTTCAATAGGCCGGGTCGGATCTTGCCGCGATTTTTCCTGATGTGGGCATCTACCCAGGTGGCAGTACCTGATTCGCAAATACGCTCGTGTCCCCGAACTACATGATATCCCGGGGGACACATTTCAGAGGAGTTCGGCTTGACCAAGACTTTATTTTTACTTTTTGTCATTGGTTGCATCCATTTTCATATATATAAGGCCTTTTCCATATCACCAATATATCTGACGACCGTTTCAAATGTGGTTCTAAATTGAGGAGGACTGATTATGGAAGCAACAGCGTTCGGCCAGCCGCGCTCAAGTCTGAAGGTATCAATACCTTCGAGTATGTCAGAAATACTCTGCGGCAGGTCGGTTTTTCTAAATTCAAAACAGCGCTTCAATGCCTTTCTCAAAATCAGTGCGTCTGCCCTCGGGAGAAAAATCGCCAAATCGTAAACATCTTTTGAGCGGGAGTTGGCATCACCATGAGTAATCAACGCGTGGAGCTTTTCGGCAATGATCGTTTCCACTGGATAAATCGACCAACTAATATCCTCGTTTTCCGAGAGAAGCGAAGGAGACTCTGTCATCTTGGGGCCGGGCGTTACCGGGTCACCAACACCCAAGTCGAAATGAATGACCTGTGCTTTCTTAGTGATCCTTAAGAGTTCGCCAATTCCTGCACGAAAGACTTGGCGGATGCCACCGTATTCCCCTTGAGCCGTAAGGTTGGCTTGGCCATCAAAACGAAACCACGCTCCATCGTTCAAATCCGATTCCGCATTTTCTCTTGTGAGCTTCAAAGCTGAGTCGATGTTTGACTTTACGAGAAGAGCATCGAGATCCACAGTGTAACGAGGGGAATTATAGACTTTAAGACCAACAAATCCACCCTTAAATACTAAGTGCTTACCCAAATTTTGATCAGCGACAAACCTCGCAACCAATCGCTCAATCAAAAAGGCTGTTTCGATATTCCGATATGGCACATGCAGTTTGGTGCTAAGATCAATCAACTTTCGACGGACTGAATCGCCCTTGCGTTTCGTCGTCATGCAGTCACTACTTCAAAGTACTTATCCAGTATAGATTCAAGGCCAAGATCTTTGGCAACCTTCCCAAGTTTAGCCTCAGTCGTTTGCCGTTGCGCAAGTGCTCCTCGTGCCGCCTTAACTGCGGTTCGTTCGCCAATTTTGGTGGCGAGTTTCAATCCTTCAAGTACGGCCCTCTCAACGGAAACTATCCGATAGCCATTTTTACTTAAGACGCCCATATCCAGCTTCACTCTTGTTCGCATGAGTCTGTAAAGCGGCTCAGTGGTTTTTTTTTCAGGCGGCACTAGAACCCATACTTGTCCCGGAACTTGTTCCGCAAGATTATAGTGGAAGAGGGCCGAAAGTCCGCCAATCGCAGCCTTGGGACCGAATTTTACACAGGCGATTTTAAAATCCATCTCTCGGTCAAGATCGGCCTCAGGATGAAGATAAATTCCACGCCCCACGCGCATGAGCTTTTGGTCGTCTACGAGCCTCGAAAGGCTTTGATGACTCAATCCAATTCGTTTAGCTTGAGACCTAGTAAAAACGCCTAGCTTTTTGAGCACTGATCTTTGTAGCGCATTCATTCCTTGAGTTTGCAGCCGAAAAGGACATTTTTCAATACAAATGTCCTTTTCGGCCAAATAAATTGAGGCAATACTTCGACAAACTCTTAACACCCTCTTGCGAATAAGGAAACTTACGGCATAACCTTGGGTCTTATAATAAAAAAAGCTCCTTCTGAGAGGAGCTTTTCTCGTACCGGTGCAAATTCCCAGCTCTAGAATGTAAATAAAAACTATTTTATGCTTTCGGCATTACTGTGCGCACTTCGCTCATCACGAAGCGCAGTCGCGCGTGCAGATCTTCGATCTGCGCCAAGTTCGCATGAAGTTGTTCGATCACATCCAAGCGATCGCTTCCTAATCCCGGAACCTCGCGGTATCCGTAAGTGGAGCGAGAAACTTTTGCTTCTTCATTCTTGCTCACTAATTTCATAACTTCTTTCATCATACTGGTAGCTCCTTAAAAGCCGCTCCTGAAGCCCAATTCCACGACTTCAATTATTGTAGCCTTCGTCCGTCTCTTGCCAAACTTAAATTACCTTACAATTATCTATCGACTCATCGTGCGGTTCCAAACTGGAACTTATTTCAATTTCGTCATGAGTATTCGAGCTCATCTGTTTACATGGAACCAGTTACTCTAATACTCGCACCGAATGGATTTTTGATCCTCATCTGTAATTTGTCGTCGGTCATATCCCGAACTTAGCGAAGCATTCATAACACTGTCTGAAATCGCATGGGCTAGACCAAGGGCGTGGCCAAGCTCGTGAATGATCAAACTTTTAAAATCGACTCCGGAAAAAGCTGTGTCGTTTCCGACATAGTACCTGTGATCACGACCGTTTATGCGGAGGTCAGCTTCATAAATCTGAGATCCTGACCAATAAATCGTAGTGCGTGCCTGCTCAGAGACTTGTCCAGCTTCCCAGCTGCTCATCCAATACATCATTGAGTAACCATCTTTTCGTGGCATGTCGGTGCCACCAGCCTGGAACGCCTCGATACGAATGATTTCACGCCCGGCCACGTCATTCCAGGCTTTTACTGATTCGCGAATGACGTTTTCCATCTCTGGGTAAGTCGTAAGAGGCATGGACTTATGGATATAGAGCTTTACGGGAGTCATTGTGTTCCAGGAGACTCGTTTAAGATCGCCATTCTGCACAAAGTTACAGGGCGTCTCAGGGTCAAAGCGGCGCGAGCAGGCGGTGAAGGCCACCATCAGTAAGAGCGCTAGAATTGTTATTGCCTTAAACTGCATCGCTAAACTCCTGCCCTTCTCTAGTACAAAGGTTGGGCCGGTCGGGCGTCCCATGAGAGTCATGTAAGTATCTGAAATTATTAAATATTTTATTCCGGATCTAGCTGCTTGGTACTGTCCCCTTTGCCAAGCGGCTACGTAAATCACCAGCCGACCCCGCATTATGTCCGGCTAACTATCTGAAACATTTAAGCATTTTGAGCGTCGAACATTTAAACAGGCGGCGTCCCCAAAATTGCTGGCAGGATTTCACGGTCCATAACTATGGCTTATGTATGAAATCATTAAGGTAAACGCGAAAAATGACACCACAGTGTCTTTTTGACCCTATGGTCTGCAGCGCTTTACCTAAACTAAAGGCTAGGTTGAATTCTAGCCCCGCCCTATCGCCAAAATGATCCTGAAACCAATGGCACTAGGATTGAAATACCCATCAATGTGTTCTCCGACCGGCTCTGTCCACGATCGTGGGGTCCCAAGAGCCACAAACCTACCGGAAAACCTACCAAAGCCAAGGGGGAGCGAAAAGCTCCCTTCCTCTTTTCTGGAACAGGCAGACAAGTCATCAGGCATGCGGGCGTTTAGGGGGCGTAGCGGTAACCGACACCACGAACAGTTTGGATGCTACCAGCATAGCGCGCGAGCTTCTTTCGTAAAGAAGCCATGTGAACGTCGATAGTTCGGTCCGTGACGGCAAGGCTCTCTAAAGCCATTTCTCGTAGGCGATCGCGGCTTAAGACGCGGCCTTGGTTTCGCACCAGTTCCGTAAGAATACGAAACTCAGTGAGTGTTAAATGCACTTCTTCACCGTCTTGGAATACCTTGTGAGCTTTTAGATCGATTGAAATGCCGCCTGACTCTAGTTTTTCAGCTTCGAATAAATCGGCGCGGCGGCGAAGCACGGCACGAATGCGAGCAGAAAGCTCTTTTGGTGAAAACGGCTTAACTACATAATCGTCGGCGCCGATTTCAAGGGCAGCGACTTTATCATCCTCACCGGAAAGACCAGTAACCATTATAAGTGCGAGCCCCCGCCACTGTGGCTCTCGACGGAGCGATTTAATTAATTCTAATCCCGACTGACCCGGAAGACGGTAGTCGACAAGAACAGCCTCAGGACGAAATCGGTCGAGGGCGGTGCGCACTTGGGCAGGATCCTGAAGGGCGTCGACGACAAAGCCCTCTTCTTTCAAAGCAGTGCACAGGTATTCACAAACATCTAACTCATCATCAATCACTAACACGCGGCTCATAAATCGTTACCTCGTCCTTAACCTTATGCGAAATGCTTAAGCTTTTTCAAGGCTAAGTGCGTAACCCGATCGCGTTAAGTGTTTAGATTTAATGAACTTGTCCCGATCGAAGCTTTGTCAAAATCTCCTCAAGTTCGACAATGCCCAGCTTATGCTGTCGCCCACAAAACTCGCACTTGGCCTCAGCTGGTTGATTTTCTTCGATCATTTTTTCAACTTCGAGGTGGCCTAGGAGCATTAACGCGTTCGCGAGCCGCTCTTTCGAGCATCGGCATTTGTATTCCAGTGGATACGGATGATCGAGTTCAATCAGCGCAATGCCCTTTAGATACATATCGCAAATATCTTCAACTGACGCCCCGGCGGCTAGGCGCTCAGAAAGTGATTTTACTTGTGAGAAGTTTTTTTCCAAATTTTCGATTAAGCCTTCGGGCGCCCCGGGCATGAGTTCAATAATGATCCCACCGGCGGATTCAACAAAGCCAAAAGAATTTAATTTTATACCCAATGCCACCAAAGAAGGCGTTTGGTGAGACTGCAAAAGATAAAATGCCACGTCATCACCGACTTCGCCGGTTTGAATTTCCACGGTACCACGGTTGGGCAGCCCAAGACTTGGGAGTGTTCGAACGACAGTTAGAGTTCCCTGGCCAATTGCAAGTCCGATATTTGTCGCCCCAAGTCTCGGGTGAATTTCCATATGGGGATGCGGGGAATAGCCGCGCACTTCGCCTTCAAAAGATGCTTCGGCAAAAAACATTTCCAGCGGCCCGTCGCCGCGAAAGTAAAGGCTAACCATGTGGCCCTCTTTGAGATGAGAGGCCATAAGGGCCGAGGCAACCATAGCCCGTCCAACCGCCATAGTCGAAACCGGGTAAGTGCCTTGTATGGTTTGCATTTCCCGCACAATATTTGTGGCGTCTGCCACTGCGGCTCTGAAGCTTAAATCGTGAGGTACATACCTGTGAATTCGGGGCCTGGCGTCTGTCGGCATAAGCCGACATAAACACTAAAAATCGGGTGCAAATCAATAAAATTCCCCATTATACTCCAGCCGCTTTTCGGGAGGAGAGATGGAGATGATGACGACGGGGACGCCTACTGTAACCAGTGGGTCGCGTGAGGATCGCATTCGGGTAAAAGGTCGCGCTATTTTTGCCGCGATGGAAAATGATTCTGGCTCAATCTTTAACAAGGATTGGTGGTACGGCCGAATCATGGACTGGTCCATGAAGAATGAAAAATTTAAAACCCAGATGTTCCGCTTTGTCGACGTACTCCCCTACCTCAGCACCAGCGGCGAGGTCGCTAGACACCTAAAAGAGTATTTTTCTGAGGGTGGCGAAGAGCTTCCGGGAATTTTTAATTTTGGTCTGGGCCTTGGCTCGCTGGCTCCCGGATTAATGGCAGGAACCGTAAAAAAGAACGTCGAGCAAATGGCGAAGATGTTTATCACGGGCGAATCACCTAAAGATGCGCTCCCCCAGCTAAAGAAAGCGCGTAAGGAAAAACTTTGCTTCACAGCGGATCTACTCGGTGAAGCCACTCTCTCAGAAAAAGAGGCTCTCGACTATCAGGAACGCTATTTAACTTTGGTTCGAGACCTAGCTAAGGATGCAGAATCTTGGGCTCACGATTCACAAATCGATGAAGATGAAGCGGGACCGATCCCGAAAGTGAATGTCTCCGTAAAAGTGACCGCGCTTTATTCGCAAATCGACGAGGCCGCGTGGGAAGAATCTTTGGAAATTTGCAAGCAGCGCCTGCGACCTATCCTCTCTCAAGCAAAAGACCGCGGCGTGTTTATCAATTTGGATATGGAGCAGTACGCTCATAAGGACTTCACACTTCAACTTTTTAAAGAGTTGGTGTCTGAGTCTGAATTCGCCAATTGGCGGCATGTTGGCGTCGTAATTCAAGCGTATTTGCGTGATTCGCTCAAAGACGTAAAAGAGCTGATCGAATTCGCACGTCGTCGCAAAACTCCCTTTACTGTTCGCTTGGTGAAGGGTGCTTATTGGGATTATGAAACCATTCACGCGCGGCAAAACAATTGGCCAACTCCCGTATACACGGTAAAAAAGGAATCGGATGCAAACTATGAAGCGTGTGCAAGATCGCTCATTAATGCATTTCCCGTCATTCGTGTCGCCATTGGGTCGCATAACGTACGCTCGATCGCCTCAGCTTTAGAGGCGGCCGAAGAACAAGGGTTGTCGGCGAAGGCCGTCGAAATCCAGATGCTTTATGGAATGGCTGAGCCGATTAAACGTTCACTCGTCAAAATGGGTTACCGCGTGCGCGAATACGCCACAATCGGTGAGTTGATCCCAGGAATGGCTTACTTAGTACGGCGATTGCTTGAAAACACTTCGAATGAATCTTTCTTAAGATCAAAATTCGCGGAGAACATTTCAATTGAAACTTTATTGGCCAATCCGGAAGAGGGCCTTATCGCTTCCACTGGCGACGTGCCTGCCGCTGAGGGCTTCCGCAACGAACCGTTGCTCGATTTCGCTCTAGCTGCTGAGCGCGAAAAATTTAAAACCGCGCTTCGTGAGACGGAAAGTAAACTTGGCCAAACTATTTTTCCCCAAATTGGGAAGCAAACTTTCAAACCCGAATCCGTAATGCTTCGCTATAGTCCTACTCATCCAAAGCAAATGATCGCAAAGGTTCATATGGCTGGAGTGAGAGAGGCGGACCTAGCGATTGAAACTGCTAAAAAAGCGTTTCCAGCGTGGCGCGATACAAATGCGACCGATCGTGCTGCAAAGTTGGATAAACTTGCTGAGCTCATGCTGCAGGACCGGTATAGACTTTCGGCGATTGAAGTTCATGAGGTTGGCAAAACCTGGAACGAAGCCGATGGTGATATCACGGAAGCTGTCGACTTTTGCCGCTACTATGCTCAGCAAATGCGCGGACTTTCGGCTCCGAAACGTGCGGGCCACACTCCTGGCGAGTGGAGCATATACAGTTACCAGCCGCGCGGTATTGCCGTCGTGATTGCACCGTGGAATTTCCCGCTTGCGATTTTGTCTGGCATGGTGGCCGCGGCCCTCGTCACGGGGAATACGGTGATAATGAAGCCCGCAGAGCAAAGCATGCTTATTGCCGCAGAACTTCACCGCTTAATTCTGAAGGCCGGATTTCCTCCCGATGTAGTTTCGTTTTTACCAGGTCTTGGCGACGTAGTCGGCGCCCACCTCGTTAATCATCCCGATGTGGCAATGATTGCGTTTACTGGATCGAAAAATGTCGGCCTTCAGATTTTGCAAAAGGCGGCGGTTGTTCATCCGGGCCAACGTCACGTAAAGAAATGCATTATCGAAATGGGTGGAAAAAACGCTATCATCATTGATTCAGATGCCGATCTTGATGAGGCGGTCGATGGCGTCTTGTATTCCTCCTTTGGATTCGCAGGTCAGAAGTGCTCAGCTTGTAGCCGAGTGATCGTCCTTGACGGAATCTACGATCGCTTTCTTGATCGTCTCTTAGAGGCAGCAAAAAGTTTGCACGTCACCTACCCTGAAAATCCTAGATCTTACTTGGGCCCGGTGATTGACGAAGAGTCCTATACTAGAATTTCAAAAATGATCGATCGCGCGCGAACCACGTCTTCGCTCGCTTTTCAGGGAAATGTCCCGACTGAGGGCTACTTTATTCCGCCAACAATCTTTGCCGGTGTCGATCCAAAATCTGAAATCGCGCAGGAAGAAATTTTTGGTCCCGTTCTTGCCGTCATTAGAGCGAAAGATCTTACTCACGCATTAAGTGTCGCGAATGACACCGCCTATGGCCTTACCGGAGGATTGTTCTCGCGAAGTCCGGCGCACATTGCAAAAGTAAAGCAAGAGTTTGAAGTGGGCAACCTCTACATCAACCGCGGTAATACGGGCGCTATGGTGGAAAGACATCCCTTCGGAGGCTTTAAACTCTCAGGTGTCGGTAGTAAAACCGGCGGCCCCGATTATCTGTTGCAGTTCGTGGAACCACGGGTTGTGACTGAAAACACCATGCGACGCGGATTCGCACCCGTCGAAGGCGAATAGTTTTTTAAGATGAGTGTTTAAGGTTGATGACTAATTCATGAATAGAGATCGGCGTGCCCACCGGAATGTCGGGACTCTCAGGAACATTTAATCCGACACGGCGATACCTAAGCAAGTAGATGATCATTCCAATGAGCAGCGCCGCAAACTCGCCGCCGAGGTGGGCCGTGTAGGCGACGCCGCCAAACTCGTTCACCGCGCTCCAGTAACCAGCGAGATCCGAAAGTGCAAACATCACAAGCACGACCCAAGCAGGCAGAAAGATCAGCCCCGTGTAATGCACGGAAGGTAACAGTATATAAATAAACCGCACTGGGCGTTTCCAAAAGAGAAAACAAAACAACGCCATTAGGCCGCTAATGGAACCACTCGCACCAATCAGAGGAGCCGCCGTAGCGCCTGAGAGAAGTAAAAACACGCCTGCACCAACCATTCCTGAGAGCAAAAACACGACCATCAGTGCCAGACCTCCAATGATCGGCTCGAGCATCGAGCCAAAGATTAAAAGAAAGAACATATTGCCGACAAAGTGATAGCCCCCTGAATGAACGAAAATATATGAGAGCCAGTGCGAAAGATCTTCCGCGTCCGCGGTAAGCCCTAAAACATAACTGGGATGACGATCCTGACTGGCGCGGAGGTTGGCAAGTTTTTCGCGCCACAGTTTAATCTCCACCTGGTCCCCCCGGTATTGCGACGCCGGACCGCGGTTCATAAATTCGGAACTGCGAATTGCTAGTGTTCCCATGGTTCTTAGTTTTTCAGGATCGCCATTCTCTGCCTTTTCTGCCAGTTGCAGGACGAGAGGCGAATAGGACGTCTCGTTTTGTTTAACAAATTGCGAGAACAGTCGGCCCTGTAGGCGCAAAAACGAGGGGTCATCTAAGTATTGATTAATTACGGTCTGCGAGTTCTCGCTTGGAATCATGCCGCCGACATAAACCACGGCATTTAGCAAAAATAGCAGCCATGTGATCGGCGCTTGTCGCCACCGCAATAGCCCGTTTAAGATCGGTATAATCACGGCTCACCATATTCTTTAGTGAGGAGCTTAGCGACGCCGGCGAATTCATCACTGCTTGCGGGACTACGCGAGTGATTTAAAATGTCATTGCGCTCGCGGTAGGATTTCAAAAGTTTCCAAGCATCTTTGCGGCGCCCGAGTTGGTAGGCGGTAACGACGAGATCGCGATTAATTTGCAAATCGGCGCGATTCTCGTCAAGCAGCTGCCACCCCACATTAAGGGCTTCTGCCAATCGACCCTTCGCGCGAAGGGCGCGAAAAAGAACTGGCCCGACTGTTCGTCTGTGGCCAGGCTTTAGCGACTGCCATTGGTCAATCCAAGGCGTCATATCTTCTGATTCTTTACTCCACACAACTAATCGGCGGAGCCCCTCGTTGCGGATTGGTTCAGGAAGTTTGCTGTCTTCAAATAAATCAGTCATCGCTTTCTTCGCCGAAAGCTCATCGCCCTGCGACCAGAGCTCTAGCGCCTTAATCAGTTTTTCGGCCGGAGTGTTTTCCGATGCTTCCTTCAAATCGGCGTATTCCGAAAGGGCAGCGCGATTTTGGCATTTCTCTTTTAACAGGATCATCGCCATCCAACCAGTTGGCTGCAGTTCGGTGTCCGACTGGTTGTTAGCTTCTTTCACAAAAGTTTCGCAAGCTGACGGTTCGTGCTCGGAACATTGTTTAGCCATTTCCTCGTAGCACATCCAACCAGCTAAATTTAAACGTTCTGTGCCGTGAAGAGTTTCAAAGCCTGTGAGCGCCACAAGTCTTGATTGCTCGAATTGATTGGCACGCCACAGTGCCTTCGCTCTTTCAGGAACTAGGTAGGAGGCTAAGGAAGCACGGCCGGCAAGTTGATTGATCACGTGCAGCGCTTGCTCATACTTCGCTTGCTTCATGAAGTAGCGGACTTTCCAAATTGAAACGTGCACCGAAGATGGCGTGGGAAGTGCTGAAAAAAGTTCCGCTACTTTATCCCAGTCATCTTCCGACCATTTCTGTACGATACTGGTCATCAGGCACGATTCTGAAACTGGGCCAAGTTCACAAGCCTTTTCCAAGTAGGCGTTTGATAGCTCAGAGTTATCTGCGGTAGCGAAAGCTTTTGCCAAATAGGCAAGTGGCGTTTCACCTTCGGGTTGATTCATTACCCACTCAGCCTCTTGCTGGACGCAAGCTTGGTCAACTATTCCGGCAGCAAAGAGCTCCATTGCCAACTCTAACCGTTCTTCAATTTGCATCGTCTGTGGTTCTTCAGCCAATGCTTCCGTGACCTCTTCACAGCGGGGCGAATCGTCTTTTCCACTTTCCAACCAGTTCAGCACTGTGTCCTCGGACTCCGCGGACTTGAGAAAATTCACTCCGACGACCGTCACGCACAAAGCGAAAATCGCCAAAAAGGCGGAGTGAACTCCACGAATGAAAGTGGCTTCCATAATTCCGGGTGCAAGCGAGCCTGGACGCTTTGTGCTGATCACGACAGTGTCTGAAACCCGGTCGTGAATCGCGCGGCGACGGACGTTTGCAAAAATCGAAAGCCAAGGCAGTCCCGCCAGTAGCACTTCGGAAATTAACGCCACTGAACGAACAAAACTTGCGCCAAGCGTAGGTGCCTTATGAGTCCAAACATCCACCACTCGTAAACCAAATGCCAGTTTGCCTAGTGTTCCGCCGTAAAAATAAGTCATTAACGACTGATACAACAAAACAACCAGCAAACCTGAAAGAGCGGAAATTATCATCGCCCGTGCAAATGGCGATTGGCTATCGAGGACAAGGGCCTCAATCATGACACGCTTTAATGGCGCGCCAACCACGACAAGTATGGGAGTAAGGACGAGTAGCCAATCAATGACAGTCGCAGCCAGGCGATCCCAAGGCGTTGCCATAACCGGTTGATCGATTTTGAATTTAGGTTCACCGTCACCATCGCTTGGAAGCTTTGGTGAGCGCGGCTGATAAGCATCAATGACCATGAAGACTTATCGGATTTGAGGATTCAAATAATAATATAGAAGAAGCGCTACTGGCCCGAAGTCGAGGGCGTAACCACCAAGCTCTTTAACCGGCCGTAGCCGTCAAGATCAAAGCGGACTTCAGCGACTTTGATGTCATCATTCATGAGAGCAAACGTCTCATTGATGTTGTTATTACCTTCGTCGCGCCCAAGTTTAACGGCCGCCTCGAATTCGACGGGCATGAGATCCCGGTACTCAAGGAGAAAGCCTGGTTTGTCTTTAAGATAAACCGGCATTTCGCTAGCACTTTCCGACCAATGCACTTCGCTTAATTTGCCTTCGGTCATAATAATGGCGTACTGGCTTTTAAGGGCTGAAAAGCTTAATCGATCTTCAAGGGAAGGGCGCTTGCCCATTTGGACGCTGGCTAGCTCGCGGCGTGAGCGCTTGCTCAAATCTTTAGCCAATGATTTTTCCCAGTCACTGTCGCGCTCAAAAGATCCAACGCTTGCGATCTGCCGACCACCCGTTGAAGCCATATCAGTTGAGTTGCTGGAGAAATTGTTCGCAAACCAGCTGCCTAACATAAGAACTGAGAGGCCCACAATGGCGCTAGCTTTCTTGCGCCCTCGTATTTGCGGAGCAGCCTTTGGTACTTCGGGTGGACCAGAAGTGTTTGTGGCTTCCGTCTTCTTGGTCCCTGGGAACTGGAGAACATTGTCTTTTTTTGCTTCCATAAATTCTTAAGCCTCCGCCCAATTACTATTGCGAGGCACGTGCCTAGCGGCGACGAATCCACCCTAGGCAAAGCGTGCATCAGATCGACAGGTGCTGAACAAAAACCGTCACCTGCCAATGTCTCAAAATGAGACATCTGTTGATCTCTTTGACTTGCGCTTTCCGCTTGCAAGTCTCAGAATAAAAACAGCTCTACATTTGGATTTATCGGCGTAATGGGGATTGGCATTTAGTGAACTATCAAACGATCAGGTCGAGTCTGGCAGCGGTTTTCAGCGGATCAGCGCTGGCTTTAGTCGTGATTGCGGCAAACGCCGCCATGGACCAAAGTCGCGATGCTAACTTTGAAAAAGAAAAACTCGCCTACATCCGCCAATACGCTTTTCCCAAACGAGTGACTTCAAGTGATCATGAAATTTTGTTTACCAAGAAAGAATCCGGCAAACCGCAGCCCAATTCACAAAGCAAAACGAACTCGCCGGAGACTCCTAAGGAGTCTCCCCCGGAAGCTCTACCACCCGCTCCCCCATCCGAAGGACAATAATCATCGGCAAGCTGAGTCTTCTTTTAGCGCTCTCCCTGATTACATTCTCGGGGCCGGGCTTCGCCACGGACCTTAACGCCGATCCGGAAAACATTGAACTTCGTGAACAGCTCTCTCGGCAGATGGCCAAACAGAAGAAATGGCCACGCGTGATTGAACTTATGAATCCGCACACGGAT
The DNA here is from genome assembly GCA_043720065.1 of Pseudobdellovibrionaceae bacterium. Classification (GTDB taxonomy): domain Bacteria; phylum Bdellovibrionota; class Bdellovibrionia; order Bdellovibrionales; family UBA1609; genus JAIBAM01. Next base: position 16,190 of record JAYSTF010000007.1, read on the forward strand.
GTCGCTTCAGCCCGCGGTTATCTTTTACTTGCGGCAGCCTATCAGGAGACGAAAGATTTTAAAAATGTGGTGCGGGTCTTAAGCCTGCTTTCCGAAAAGCGACCGAAGGATCCTCATCTTCAATTCATGTTAGGCGATGCTTTGATCAAGCAAGGCGCGCAAGTCAGCGAAGCGAAAGAGCGCCAAGATTTGGAGGCTCGCGGCATCGAAAGTTTGCGCACCGCAATCCGATTCAGACGAAGTTTCCAACTTCCCTACCAAGCTTTGGCCAATTACTTTATCGGCGCTGGGATGAACCTGGAAGCGCGCGAACAAATCAACGATATGCTCAAAGTCTTCGGCAAAAAACCAGAGTTCCATGCCGACCTCTGCAGGCTTTATGCGTTGGACGGCTTCCTTCAGCAGGCCGTGAAACACTGCTCACGCGCGAGTCAACTCAACCCCGAATTCTCCGAAAGCTATATTTATCTGGCCCAAGCCTACTTTGATCAAAAAGAAATGGAAAAAGCGGAAGCAACATTAATCGACGCCGCCAAGCAATTCCCCGAATCCGAATTCGTGCAATACGGCGCCGGCCAATTCTTCTTAAAGAAAAATAACTTCCCGGTCGCGATGAAATATTTAAAACGTGCCGTGGCGAGCAAAGACTCCTCCGCCCGCTCCCAACTAGCCTTAGCGCAATCGTTATTTGAATCCGGCTTAGAAGAAGAATCCTTAAAGCATTATTCCAGGGCCTGCCAGATTAACACTTCCGCACAAAGCGAAGTTTTGTCGGCGGCATCGCGGTTACGCCTTAAGGGCAACAGCACGTTAGCTGGGCGCTTTTCCCAGGCCGCCGGCAGCTGCAAACGCCCTTAAAGCACCGAAGCGCTGCGTCGGCTGCGGCACCCACCATGCTAAAAAGTAAATCTGCCTATTCCATTCGACAACCTTAGAACTTGAAGCTAGGTGAACGCCCAACAGGGGGTTCCTATGATCCGCATTATTCTTTCAATTTCCTTCGCTTTCTTCTCTTTTGCCTCGTTCGCTTCACCGCAGTTGCAGAAACTGGTGCATGAATTTCGCAAGCAAAAAATTATCGAAACATTCGAACAGCGAAACGCACCTGCGCTTAAGCTTTTGCACATGCAGCCCGAATCCAGACCCAACCACCGCGATTGTGATGAGGACGGCGACAATTCTCCTTCCTGCATGGACCGCGCCTGCGATTATGTCGGAACCTACGGTTGTGATAGCGTCAGTGAAATTAGCGAAATCGGGGAGGGTTGCCGCGGCAATCGCAACGGGAAATGTCTGGATACAGCTTGCAAATATGTCGGAACTTACGGGTGCGACTCAGTGGCCGAAGTTAAGGTCCTAGCCCAAGGCTGCCGTGGGAACTACAACACAACATGTTTAGATGCCGCTTGCAAATACGTCGGCACTTACGGCTGTGACAGTCCAGCAGAAGTCGCAAAACTCGCCGAAAGCTGCTCTGGAAATTCCACCGCCGAGTGCCTGGACAATATTTGTAAACGCGTCGGTACTTACGGGTGTGATTCCGTGGCAGAAATCAGCGAAGTCGCCAAATCCTGCAGCGATTACCGCCCCTAATTTCCACAACG
>JAYSTF010000061.1:0-13204 GCA_043720065.1 Pseudobdellovibrionaceae bacterium
TCGCCGCCGAAGCACTCAGGACGATCCACCTTGTTCACGCAAAGAATCACACGGTGGCCTTTTTCCAATGACTTTTGTAAGACGAAACGCGTTTGTGGCAGAGGGCCTTCAGCCGCATCAACCAACAATACAGAGCCGTCGACCATGCCAAGAATTCGTTCGACCTCACCACCGAAATCTGAGTGACCGGGTGTATCGACGATGTTCACTTTTGTTTCGCCATGACGAATGGCGCAGTTTTTAGCTTGGATCGTAATCCCGCGTTCGCGCTCAAGATCCATGGAATCCATTACGCGATCAGAAAGAGTCTCGCGCTCGCTGAAGGTGCCGCTCTGGCGTAAAAGGTGATCAACCAAAGTCGTTTTGCCATGGTCGACGTGCGCAATAATGCAGACATTTCGTAAGTTCACGGGCTGCCAGTCGTTAAAGAGTGAATGTGGAAAAGAAGAATACCTTAACGATATCACCACTAAGGGTCAATGGTTGATCATGCGAAGACTTGGTAAGGGCTTAGTTTGATTTCAATTCGATTTTGAATTCCGCTTTGCGAGCGCGGGTACTCAGTGTCTGTGGCGCCTGCAATAGCAAGTCGAGCGGAACATATCCCACGTCGATCGAGAAATCTCGCTTGTACCACGCCAGGTCTTGGATCAATTCCAGTTGAAAGCCCGCAATGACATTGGGGAATTTCACCGGGCAGCCGTATTGGATCACCCAAACACGACTAACGTTGCGCCCAACCGAGGCAGCCTGGAACTCGGAATTGTATGCGCGGTAACAGTTCTGGGCAGTATCACAAACAGAAATTCTCAGTCGGAACCTCTCCATGCCTATGGGAAGTTTCGTTGCCGTAATGTCGAGATTTGCGAGTAATGGAATACCGGCCGCATCTACAGGAGGAGCGCACGCCAACTTGGCTTGATCATACTCGAGGATCTGACGGACTATATCGCGATCTGGCCGTTCGGATTGATAGTTAGGAATGTAGAGGTTTGAGAGGTCGACGTTGCCGTCAAAGAAAGCCGATGTGGTGGAGCAAAATCCAAATGAGAGAAACGCTATAAAAAGCCATCGCATGGAGTTGGTCCTTTCGTAGGAAAAGTAGGATTTAGGCGCAATGCGTTAAAAAGTCAACTGGTAGGCCTAAAATCAGAAGAAATTACAGCAGTTTCGACTTCGGTCCCGCAGATTTCTTTGGGGCGATCATTTAGCATACAGTTTATGAACAAATGGTTTTTTCTCCTAATGTTTCCGAGCCTTGTCGGGGCCGTTGAACCGACTGAGTCTGCCTCTCAAGTCTTAAGCGCACTCGATTATCCTGAACTTCAAGTGGTGCCAAGGGCTTCGGAGCGTCTCCAGATGGCCGCACAGAGCGAAAATGAGCGAGGCTGGCTTAGCTTTTGGCCACTCCAGCTTTCGGCCCTAGCCACTCTTTATTCGGGGCATTCCTTAAGCGGGATGTATAGAGACGATGAAACTGAGAATGGCAAGGACGACCTCGATTTCCGCGCCAAAGCCGCGCTCGGAATCGGAGTTGGTTGGATTGGCATTAGTACATACTATATGTTTACCCGGCCTTACACGCGGGAAAACGACAAACTGAAAAACCAAAAGCCCAAGGATAAGCGCGAGCAGCTGTTCAAAGAGCGAATGGCGGAAGAAGCTTTGGAAAAGCCGGCACAGCTCGCCAAAATTTTAACGTGGGCGTCGTTTTTTACAAATGTATCGGCCAATCTGTTGTTGGTGGAAAAGTCGACACCCGCTCAAAACCTTTACCCGGTCATAGGTTTAATAGCAGCGGGCCTGCCGTTCGTGTTCGGAAATCAGTACATCACGAACTACGAAAAGCACCTCGAGTATAAACGCAAAATTTACGCGCCGGTGTCCTATCTCGCGCCCCATTTCAATACTCAGACAGCGAAACTTGAGCCGCGCATGGTGCTGCAATGGAGCTTTTAAAGTTTTCGGCGCTGTTGTTCGTGTCGTTTTATGCAAATGCCGCGGAAATTCCGCCAACCTTTAAAGCTCCTGAAGGGCAAAAGTTTTGTCAAACGAGCAAAGAGTTTAAAAAGGCAGTTCAATTCCTACGAGCGGAAAACGATTTAGGTCTGACTGATCCGCAAGTCGTGCCACTAGCGCTTGAAATTGCAAAAGGCTGCGATGGCGCAGCCGAGCGCTTCGCCAAAGTTTATTTGCTTTTGAAAAAATCTGGGGTCGACCAAGTACATTCGCTTAAAACCGCAATGACTTTCACGTCACTTCCAAGCTCGCAGGCCGACGGTTTCATTGCGGTGTTCAAAAAAGTTTTTTTGGCGAACTATTTAAATTTGGATTTTGCGAATGCATTCAAACTTAGTCTTGCAATGTCCCGCGATTATCATGGCGATCCAAAGAAGCTTGCTGATGATTTCGTGGCGTTGGTCGACTTCTGCCTCTCGGACAAAGGTCTGGCACTGGATTTTAAGTCTTGCGCTGAGGTCACATTGGCGATGGTGAAATTCACGGACTTGTACCCGCGGGGCATATTTCCTGAATTCAAAAAAGTATATACGTACCTTCGCTTCGATAAGAAGACTGGAATGACAACGGGGGATGCCCTGAGAATAGCACCCCGAATTTTCGCCAAAGGTGCGACAGCTCCAGAAAATTTCATTGAGACGATGAAATTTCTAAACGACAAAGGGCCAAAAGCGGCTAACCAAGCTGCGGCATTGGAAACAGCTCTACAAGTCGCCGATAGCTCTATGGTTCCGGTACCTGAAAGCGAGCGGGCTACGAAGTGAAGAGGTTTGCTCTTTTGCTCGTTTGCATGGCTGAATTCGCAGCCGCGAGGACCGCGATGCGATCTGTTGAACTCGAATGGCAAGAAGAACCACGAGCCGTCAAATACATCGTCGAACTCCGCTATAACCAAGGCAAGCTTTTGAAAACGTTTACGTCGCGAAAACCTCTTTTCCGGTTTCGCGCGCCCGTTGGCCCCTATGAAATTCGGGCGAGAATTGAAGTCGCCGACGGCGACTTAGGACCATGGTCTGATTGGAACGCGTTAGAGGTTCCCCCTGAGGCCCCCGTAGCGGAAGCGTCAAAGCCTCCGGAGCCAAAAGTCGTAACGATCCTTGAGCTTCCGCCCATTCAAATGAATTCAAGCGGCAATGCCGCACAGGGCGAGTTTAGTTGGGAACCTGCTACCGAGGTTATTTATAAATCCGCTCTAGCCTATAAGGCATTTCTCGCCGAGAATTGGGTCGCCAATGCAAGTCCCCAGATTCTGGAGGAGGTTGGTCAGTGGCGGCCGGCTGAGTCTCTTCCACCTGGCCAGTATCGCTGGACCTTGTCCGCTGAACGCGAGGGATGGACGGCTTGCCCTCCGATTGTGAGAGAGTTTGTTGTGAAACCGGTCGAGCCTCAATTGACGAACCTAGATAAAGAGATGGACGCTCTACTTAAGTGAACAAGGGGAATATTAAATGTCTGAACGACGTAAGCGCGATGAAATGGCACCAGGAACCCGCAGCGGCGACGACCGTCGTATCATCGAGCGATTTTCTAACCCAAGTGTGTATAGCGACTTTATCCAGATCCTTCGTTGGGTCCGCGGCATGGCGTGCATCATTTTGGCCGGCGCTATCGCCAAAGTGATTAGCGGAGTGCTTTCAGAAAAACCCATTGTGATTGCTTACGAAGTTTTTTTCGCGACGTTCATGATCATCTTCGCCATCTTGCTTTTCAAGTACGCCTCTTCAATCAATAAATTTTTGAAGAATGAATCAGTGACGAATTTGGAGGTGGCGTTTGAATACCAACATGAGTTTTGGAAAAGCGCGGGTATTTTCATGTTTCTATTTACGATCATCAATTTTATTTTTTCGTATTAGGTTCAGGCGGGCGCATGCATGCCCGGCTTTATGCGGGCTTTGCTAACTGCCAACCCTTTTGACCCAGCCAGCTCTCTGGTGCCGAGAGCACCTCATCTATGGGAGCTATTTTCGCCCAAAATCGCTCAAAGGTTAGCAGCTTTGGTTGCGCGACCGATACTTTTAACTTCTTTAAGTCCTTAAATCTAAAGGCCGAGGAATAAACACTAAATGTATAGGACGAGCGTCGGTTCGAATGCTTATCCTCATTAAATAAAACATATATTAAAGCATTTCGAACCTGCGACGGCGTAGATAGCAAATTCAAGTGATAGCGACCAGAAAAAACCGCTCCTTTGATCGGGCGCCCAAGCTGTTCAGCAAAAGATTTAATTCTCTTCGCCAACCGAATGGTTAAACTCTGCATCCCTCGACTTAAAGCCTCATTATTCTTAGCTTCAACCACCAAGTGAATATGATTTCCCAACACGCCAAACTGAATAACTTTAAGTCCAAACCGCCTTGCCTCACGAACACTGATTGCGAACTCTCTCAACAGAGGTTTACGACGAAGACTCAAAACATCATTACTTAAGCGCAAAGTCACATGGCCAGGAACTTTCGCCGAAATACTCGGCCGACTCATATGATTCACTTTCCCACTCAAATTCTTCCGCCCAGCCCCGCGCCGTCGACCACCCCATCCACCAGTCTTAGGAAATGAAAGCTGCAATTTGTTGGCGCTGTTTTTCATGCGGTGAGAGTACGGTTCATCCAGCGAGAAGTCAATAAATATCTGCCGAATCAAGATCAAATTGTGAAGCAGACTTCGATTGTCGCGAACAGCTCCCCGGTCCTCACCAAACGCTTGTCTGGAATTTTAGAAGTGGGCTTACTTAATATTCAAAGGTCTTTTTAGGATGGTTTTAAGTCTACCTGCTATAGTATGACCATCAAAGTCGAATGGGGAAGAATTGGGAAAAAGTAAGAATCAGGATACGATTCTAATTAAGCCAAGCCTTTCGGAGATGTGTCCTCCAGGATATCACGTCGTTAGAGGGCATGGGCGAACTTGTGAATCGGGCACGGTCACTTGGGTCGACGCTCATGTCAGGAAAAATCGTGGAAAGATCCGCCCCGGCCTTTTGAAAGAAAACATGCATTTCCTGTTTTGGAATTCCAAAAAGAAATTTCCGTCTCTCCCAGAAATCAAGGGATTCGAAGGCAAGGGCGCCGAATATGATGTACTGATTCAATTTTGGCTAGATTATTGGAAATCGCAAGGGATCAAGTTTCCGAAAGGTTTTGATCCGCTAATGATCAAGGCTATGATCGCAGTCGAATCAACATTTGATCCAACGATAATTACCACCGCAAAAAATAGTACCGCCGCAGGACTTATGCAAATAACGGATCAGTCTCTGCGTGTAATGGGTGGATTTCCGGAAAACGACAATTGGATTGAGATGCGCAGGGATCTAATTCATATAGAGAAGGCGGATAAGCTCGATCCCGTCGTAAGTGTTGCACTCGGCACCCGATTACTGGGTCATAAATATTCTCAGCTGAAAAATCCAAAGAATAAGTCGATTCGTCGACTTATTAGAAATTATCATTCAAGAGATGAGGAAGGAGATGCATATGCGGAAAAGGTCCTGGCGCTTCATAAAAAATCCCGAAAGAGGAGGTAGGGTTTTTTCATTACTGTCAGGCTTATTGCTCTGCTCAATAGCCTTCGGGGACCCTCCAATTGAAGATTCGAGTCGCACCTCCCTTCAGTTGAACAATGGAGCATGGCTGCAATTAAAGAGAATCAGTAGGGAGTACGATCGGGAAAAAATTGAGTTTATTTATGGCAGAGGAAACGGGAAAAAGAGGGACATCATTTGGTCAAGGGTCTTTGAGAGTAATGATGAGCGTGCGTGGGTGTACGCCTATTTTCTTCGCCTTAAACCCAGACGCTTTACATATGACTTAGACGGAGACGGAAACCAAGAAGTCGGCGTCGCGACTTATGACATGGGAAACAATATGATGCGAAGAATTTTAATTTTCTCAATTCATAAGGATAAAATTACTTTTATGCGCGAACATGGACCGTACAATATCGCCGCGGATGAACCTGTTTTTGAGTAGTGTGGTTTGGCAGGAGTCAGGGCCAATTAATGTGAATAGCCCCGGGCGAGCTGCATACGGCAGCGCTATCGATGGTCGTTCTTGGCCCCGTACACGCCAGTCGCCGAGCCGAAAAAATGACGAAAGGATTGAGTTTCCAAGTTCTCTTGCTGAAGACAGTTCTGAAAAAAAGAAGAGTTGTTAAATGCCTCTGTATAATAGGCAAGCATGCGATAGTTGCTAGGGTTCCCTAGTAACATCCGTCCAACTAGCGGAATGACGTAACGAAGATAGAATAGAAAAAGAAATTTGAAAAAGCGATTCGTCGGAACCGATATTTCGATAAATGAAAATTTTCCGCCGGGCTTGAGGATTCGTGCTACTTCTGCGGCGAAAGCTCTTTGCTGTGATTCTGAGAGGGTCTTTAAACCAAACGAGCAATACACACAGTCAGCCGAGCCAGATTCAATAGGAGAGTTAAGAGCGTCCGCCTCCATGATTCGACACGATAGTTGTGGCGAACGAAGAGCGCCTAGCCGGGCTTTGGCACACATCTCTTCGGAAAAATCGACGGCCATTACCCCATCGACAGAATCAAAGTGGGCGTTTAAATTGTGGAACAGCTCCCCCATTCCGGTCATGAAGTCGATGACGACGGCGTTTTTGGTGGGTGGTATTTTCCGAATGCAGTAACTCCGCCATATCGAAGTGAAGCCGAAAGATGCCACCAAATTTACAAGCCCGTAAGTCTGCGACATCTCTCCGAACAAACTTTTTTGGAAAGCAGCCGAATACATTTCGTTGTTTGAGATCATTTTTAAAATAATAGGTCATTTCTATTAAATGGCAAGAGTGACAACCCCCTCAGAATCTACGATAGTTTGTTGTGGGCCTCATTCAACTTGAAACAATCATCCGCGCACCTATGGAGCGTTGCTTTGATCTCAGCCGGAGTGTTGACCTCCATTTGATTTCCGCAACAGACACCGGCGAGAGAGCCATTTCCGGCATTACCAAGGGGTTAATGCATCTCAATGATTTTGTGACATGGGAGGCCTCCCATTTTTGGATAAAGTGGAACCTTACTTCTAGGATTGTAGAGTTCAACCGACCTAAATCATTTACGGACAATCAGGCCAATGGCCCGTTCAAAGATTTTAGACACCGTCACTCGTTTGAAGCACGCGAAGATTGCACAGTTATGAAAGACGAGTGCTTCTTTGAATGTCCCTTCGGAATTCTAGGAAACCTTGCCGATCCAATTATTGCAGCTCATCTTAAAAAGTTTTTAATTCGCCGAAACCAAGTCATCAAAGAAACTGCTGAAGGCGAGGCCTGGCGGAGGATTCTTTCAGAACCGTATCGCGGAAGCTGAGCAACATTCATTGGGGATTAAAAGTTCTGCCCCGCAGTCATGGGTCACTAGATATGCGCCGAATCAAGATTAAATTACGCATTAGAAATCGATAATTGGGGACAGCTCCGCTCCCTGGCATTGACCAATCACTTATCTGGAATATTAGAAATAGGCCATACCAAGACGACCATTCGCTCCCTCAAAAAAGGAATGTTCCGGATTTCGAAAATTAGCCTCGATGCCCAAATTAAACACAATTGAGATTGAATTACTTTGAGTAGACGGTTGAATTTCCAAATCGGGAACACTACTTTTTTGCGGGAGCTCATGGCACGCTATATAACTTGGTTTCAAGGCTAGGCGTATTCGGCACCGGTCCAACCAAGTTCACATATTATCGTTTAATGTAGTTGTCAGTGGCGGCGCCGCGCCCAGTGCTACCGCAGCGTGCGGTGCGACCCAGCGCAAGGCGGCGCCTCGGCCTTCGACGACGCGGATGTCGGGATGCGGGTCTTTAAAAATACTCAAGTTTCCTAATTCGCGCCGCACATCTGGATATACTGCAATCACGGCAACCTTCAACGACAAGCTTCTTAGCTTCTTTAGCGTACTATCCAAAGCCACAGCGCCCGACATATCGATGAACTGGCAATTTTCGAGGTCGATAATGGCGTGGGTATAGTTGTGGCCTAAATTGGAAATCCGGTCCATCGCGCGTTGGGCTGCACCGAAAAATAACGATCCCGTAACGCGATAATAAAGTACGTGCTCAGGTACAACAAAAACATCACTTTCGCTTAACTGAACGGTTCGTTGTAAGTGATCCGCGTGGGTCAACAGAGCCATTCGCCGAATAAATAAAGTGGCGGCGAGAATGACACCGGCTGCGACTCCGACGGTCATGTCAAAAATAACAGTAAGGCCAAAGCAAATGACTAGGACGCAGCGATCGTCGAAGCCGCCGTTGCGCAGGATGTTCCAAAAATGTTTACGCTCAGACATATTCCAAGCGACGAAAAGCAAAAGGCTCGCGAGAGCGGCCATGGGGATGTAACCAATGTAGGGAGCCAATACCAAAAGAATAGCAAGTACGACTAGAGAATGAAAAACTGAAGCAAGGGGCGAGGTTGCGCCAAAGCGAATGTTGGTTGTGGTTCGCGAAATCGCGCCACTCGCTGGAATACCGCCAAACAAGGGACACAAGATATTGCCAATCCCAAGAGCGATGAGTTCGGAATTCGGGTTGTGTTTCTTTTGCGTCATTCCATCGGCAACCACAGCAGACAACAAGGTTTCAATGGAGCCCAAGAGAGAAATGGCGAATGCCGAGGGAAGAATTTCTTTTATGTTTAACCAAGTCAAAGCGAACGACGGCGTGTTTGGATCGGTCGTAAACCAAGGTAGAGAGAACGGCGGCAAACCTTTCGGCACACCGTTAAGCAATTCACCTCGGCGGAAGTAGGTGAAGCGTTTTGCGATAGTTGCAATTTCAAATTCGGGAAAAAGCCACGATAACAAAACAGTACCTAAAGTCACGGCCGCCAATGCAACTATTGGGGCCGGAAGCTTCACTAACCGGCGTTGACCAAAATAAATAATTAGCGCCGTCGCCACGGCGACACAAACCTCGATTACTTTTATGGTCGGAAAGTTTGTCCCGATTTCCCAAAGGCGATGGATAAAATCCACCGACGCAGATGGCATCTCCAGACCAAAAAAATCTTTGATTTGAATCGTAGCAATAACCACCGCCGTACCGGCCGTGAAGCCCGTAGTTACGGGGTGAGGGACGTACTGGATAATGTCCCCTAAACGCAACAGTCCATAACCGAGGGTAATAATTCCCGATAAAAATCCAGCTACCAACAATCCCGACAGACCAAACTTTTGCACCACTGGAAATAGCAGCACGACAAATGCGGCAGTTGGCCCAGTTACTTGAAACCTGGATCCGCCAAGCAACGCAACCACAACACCAGAAATCGCTACAGTATAAAGTCCGTGTTGGGGCGCAACTCCTGCCGCTATAGCAAGCGCCATTGCTAGTGGCAACGCTACGAAAGCAACTATGAGCCCCGCTTTAAAATCCGCGCTCAAGTTTTTTCGGGAATATCCTTCGCGCCAAACTTCGCGCCAAGCCCAAGCAAGGCTAATCTCTTTGATGAAGGGGAGAAGCAGAATTCGGCGCATTTTTTAAAATCCTTTTTAAATCGCGACGTGCGCCACTTGAGCCTGCGGCTCAAACGGTTCAAAACGTCCTTTTGCATCTTGCCGAACGTGGGCCATGACCGTCTTAGGATCATGCGTGAAAAACACCCACCAGCCTTCCTTCACCGCATCCTGGTAAAGTTTGGCTTTTTCATCGATGAGAAGCTCTGGGTACCTATCGTATCCCATTGTAATCGGAAGATGCACCCAAGGCATGCCCGGAATTAAATCCCCGGCGAAGATCACAGTCTGGTTTGCGCCTTGAGCCACAGTGTGCATCTGGCCAGGAGTATGTCCGTTGCTGATAAAAAACCGAATATGATCCGGCATAACGTCTGGGTGAGTTTCGCCCTTTACCACAATTAAGCGGCCCGATTTTTTTAATTTCTCGTTGAGGTCGGGGATGAACGAGGCGCGATCCCGCGAATGGGGTTCAAGTGCCCGCGCCCAAGCCTCTTGGCCGACGACGTACTTTGCATTGGGAAACAACAGGTCCGTGTTGCCATTTTGCATTTCGGCGTACGTCGGCAAAAGCCCTCCGGCATGATCGAAGTGCAAATGGGACAAAATAACAAAATCGATATCGGCTTGCCGGATATCAAGCGCGTTCAGGCTTTCAAGAAGGCGATGACGGTCTGGGGTTTCTACGCCATACCGCTCAGCGAGTTTAGGATCGAAAAATGCGCCGATCCCCGTTTCACATAATATTTTTTTGTCATTGATCTCAAGAAGCATCGCGCGGCAAGCAAGAGGAATTCGGCCAACCGAATCGGGGACTAGCCATTTTTCCCAAACGGGTCGAGGCGCATTGCCAAACATTGCGCCGCCATCGAGCCACTGGCGATTGCCTTCCACGGCAGACACTTTGATCATACGTTTAGCCCTTTCGGCGAAGGTCTACGACAATACGCCCGGTAGCGCGCCGGTCAAGTAGCGACATGAATGCATCATCAAGCTGATCAAGACCAACGGTGCGACTTTGAATTTTTTTGAGATGCTTTGGTTTCCAGAGTCCAGCCAGCCTCTTCCACAATTCAATGCGCAGTTCTCTTGGACAGTTGTTAGAACTGATTCCGAGAAGGCTAACACCTCGTAAAATAAACGGCATCACGTTGCCTTCAAATTTTGCTTCGCTTGCCAAACCGACGCTTGCGACATTTCCCCAAAGATCAATGTGACGTAAAAGCCCCGCAAGAAAGTCACCACCAACATTATCGATCGCACCCGCGAAACGCACACTTTCTAGGGGCCTCGTACCAAGTTCAAGTGCTTGAGGGGCCAAAACTTTTCTTGCACCCAGTTCTTCCAAAAACGGACGAGCCGTTTCCTTTCCCGAGATGGCCCAAACCTCATAACCTTGACCCGCCAAAATATCGGTGGCGATAGAACCAACGCCCCCACTTGCACCGGAAATCACAATAGGTCCCTTTTGCGGAGTTTGATTGTTTTGTTCGAGACGAAACAAACATAGTGCCGCGGTAAATCCCGCGGTTCCCAGAATCATGCTCTCTTCGAGAGATAAACCTTTTGGCAGAGGAATAACCGACGCCGCGGGAGCAGACATAAACTCGGAATACCCGCCGTCATACAATTCGCCGATTCCAGTGCCGGTAATTATAACGGGATCACCCACATGGAGTTCTTTGGATTTCGCGGAGACAATCGTGCCAGCAAAATCAATTCCACCTGTGAGGGGAAAGCGCCTGATGATTTTTCCTCGTCCCATGCCCGCAAGCGCGTCCTTATAATTTACGCTCGAGTAGTGGCCCTCAATAATGACTTCATTTGGTGTCAAATCATCCCAAGCTAAAGTTTCAACTTTGCCTTTTACTCCGTCAGGCGTTTGATTGATTCGATACGCGCGGAAAGATCGATTCATTTTGTTTTCCCGTCTTTCAAGAATTTTAAAAATTCGCCGCAGGAATCTTCCAGAATATCTAATACCAACCGAAAGCCATCGTCGCCTTGATAGTAGGGGTCGGGAACTTCTTTGACATCATGGACTTTGCAGAACTTCACCATGGGCACAACTTTCTCAACGTATTTGCCGGCGGGATCAAGGCGAACGATGTTGCGGTAGTTCGTCTCGTCCATAGTTAATATGTAATCGAAATTTTCAAAGTCTTCCGGCGCCTTAAACGCTCTTGATAGAGTGATTAACTCAAAGCCGCGTCCTTTGGCGAACTGAATCATTCGCGCATCTGCGGGCTCGCCCTCGTGATAACCGGAAGTTCCTGCCGAATCGCAGACAAAGTCCGTCTGGAGGCCTTGCTTTGCGATGAGGAAATTCATAATTCCTTCGGCCGCCGGAGAGCGACAAATATTGCCCATGCAGACAAACAGTAAACGATTAGCCGCCATTTATGATCCTTTAGTGATTGAGGCGAATGTAGCGGCCTTTAGCGAAATCTGTAAAGACGCTGGCTATCAATGGGTGGGAAATGGGAGAGCCGCTGTGATCACGGTCCAATTGGCACTCGGAGACATAAATGGCTTCGGATTCTCTCTCAACGAGCACATGATACCACGGGCTACGCTTTGGGCCTTTTGCCCAAGTGAGATTGGTTTTCGCGTTTTCGGGGCCACAAAAGATTTGATCAACTTCGACGATAACGCCGCGGGCCCCGGTCTGACGTAATACGACAACATCCCCAGGTGCGAATTTCACCTGTGCATCGGTGTCTACGTTTTGCTGGACGGCTGTCGTCGGCATAGACCTTTAAACCTCAGCTCTAATTATAGCTGAGGTCGGTCTCAAGTTACATTAGGGAATTGTGATGTTTCTTTCAAAAGTGAGGCTGCCGCCCACTTGTACGCGCACTCTGGTTGTGCCTGAAACTTTCGGGACGGAAAGGGTGGATCCTTCAGAAGTAGAGTAGTCGCCGTTTGGTGCGATTAATTCCCACTCATGTAGAAGTTCGCCGTCGTCCTCTTTAAATGCCACTTGTGTTTCCAAGACTAAAGTAGGGATTAAGGCTTCGCTGCTTTCAGCAACTCGCACATTGATTTGCCCCAAATCCTCACTCTTTATATTGGCGTGAAGGGGAGAAATATCGTCTTTCGAAGTGGGATACATAGACGGATCGAGGGAAAGATTGCGCCAGTCGCAGTGCACGTGGCTCTTATAAACTTGCGTAAAACCAGCGCCTTGGCGTTTGCAATGTTCGGCTGCGGCTTTCATCGAAAGACCTGCAATACGGAAGTCGATCGCGTCACCGTAAGTGTGCCTAGACCAACGTGCGGAGCCGTCCACGCGAGAGTTATGACCGGGGCTGCGGTAACCGCTCGTGATGGTAAACATTCTCGCCGAAGTCGAACGCATGCTTTGAATTTTGATGAGGGCGGCAGGCGAGAACACTCCGAAGTAACCGCGGGCGCTGCCTTCAACAAGCAATTCACTGCGATTGAAATTCTCTGTTAACTCGGTGTTTGATGGCATTTCACGAATATCAATGAGCCGATCTGGTGGAAGATACTGGGCTTTGCTGTAACTTTCCGGAAACGACGCGTCTTCATATGGATCCGGGTAAACATAAAGATTACTTTGAGTCGGCAGGGCATTGCGTTGCACAAGATTCCAGCAACTCGTCCCGCTGGAAGTGCCGGGATAGCAGACCTGTCTTGGCCTTAAGTCTAGATGACCACCATTTATCTCTGAAGGAGAATCTTC
>JAYSTF010000062.1:0-4531 GCA_043720065.1 Pseudobdellovibrionaceae bacterium
GCTAAACTCTTTTTTGGACCTAAACCATACTGAGTAAGAACTTTAATCTGATGGTGTTGTGCCAATCCCGATTTACGTTTTGCGTAGAAGCGGCTGAAGGCATAGATCGCAAGGGCGAAAACAGCAACTATTCCTAAACTCATTAAAAGGCGAGTAACCGGATCAGCGGACTTTTCAGCTTTCTTAGAGATCTTGTCCAAAACTGGAATTTCGGCTTCACTTTTGTTTTGATGTTCATTCTCTTTTGTCGGCTCAGCAGTCGCAACCACTGCTGCGACAGGCGTAGCTTCTGATTTTGCTGATGTATCGACGGTTTCAGTGAAACCAATCTCTTCTTTGGCGGGCATGGCGCGTTCCATCTCGCTTGCTAGTAACTCTTGTGCGGTTACAGCCTCTGAGTGCTTTGTCTCGACCTGCTCAATAGAACCTTCAGCGCTCTCCGCGGCCTCGTTTGCAGCAGCAGCATCAGCTACGGAAGTAAGTGCCACGCGAACGACCGCGCCATCGGATTCCGCTTTGATTCTACCCTTGAAGCGTGAGGGATCGCCCGTTTCTCGCATCACTAAGCGAGCTCGAACAACGTCTGGTGCGAATTGAGAGATGATAACGCTTTGAATTTCTTTATCCGCAACCCTAACTACTTCGCGGCGGGAAACATTAGCCTGGCCCTTAAGGTCGACCTGAATATAATCGTTTTGATAATCGACCATCACTTGCGGCGAGAAATCGCGATCAAAAGTTAGAACTGCAGCAAAACCATCTTGAGTTGTACGCGGCTCAATCGTTTGCAACACAGCATTCGTGGCAGCGAATGCTTGGGTCAAAGTCAAAAGTATCCCTAAAAGAACGCCCATCGGAGCTCCAAGTCTTGTTCAGTCCCTTTTCAAGCGGCACTGAATTTTTAATCTTAAATTAATTCAAAATGTTACTTCAGCTGCTCAACGCGCTCGGTGGGCGAGATAATGTCAGTGAGTCGCACACCGAACTTCTCGTTCACAACCACGGCTTCGCCCCGGGCAACGAGTTTATCGTTGACCAAAACTTCCATGGGTTCGCCCGCAAGTTTGTTGAGCTCGATCACACTGCCCTGCCCCAGGTTCAGTAGATCAGCCACCACCATTTTGGTGCGCCCAAGCTCAACCGTCACCCGGAGCGGAATGTCCAGGATCAGGGAAAGATTGCGATCGTGGGGTTCGTTCCCCGTCGCCTGCGAAATACTTGTCACTTCAGCCAACCCTGTGGCCTCCGCTTCCAAATCTTCCGCCAAGTTTGATTTATTGTCTGCCATCGTGCCTGCCCTCACTTCACAATCGGCTTTGTGACTTGAACCGCCACCGAGCCGTGATGAATTCCATGATACGCTTTGAACTTCTTAACGCCTTCAATCAAAATGTCGAACTCTCCCGTGGCATCTTGGTCCAACGGAATAACATCGCCTATCTTCAGTCCCATCAAATCTTGAAGTGTGATTTCACTCTCACCAAGCTTTACTTGAACATCGACGGATGTCTCATAAAGCTGGCTACGAATAATCGCCGTCCACATCTTTTTGTCTGTCTGATCACTTTCAACCTGGAAGCCGGTAGAAAGTTTTTGTTTTATGGGTTCGATCGTCGCGTACGGAATAACGAGTGTGATTGTGCCGTTCGCGTTTTCAAGTTCAACATCAAAAGTAGAAGCAATAACGATATCGGTTGGCGGCACGATACCGACGAACTGTGGGTTGATTTCTGTTCTTACAAAACTCGCTTCAATTTTTTCCACAGAGGCCCACGCGGACTCAAGATCTTCAATCGCAAGGTCCACTACCTTACGCACAATCGAAAGTTCGATTGGAGTAAAGTCTTTACCTTCAATCTTAGTGTAAGGACGATCAGCGCCACCAAAGAAACTATCCACCAGTGCGTAGGCTAATTTGCTTTCGATGACTAATAGCGCAGAACCGCGAAGAGCGTTAAATCGAAGTACACTCATGCAAGTCGGCATCGGCAATGTATTGATGAATTCACCGAACTTTAAGAAGTCTGTGCTCGCGTGATTCAAGGTTGCGATTTTCCTCAGAGCGCTGGAGAGCGATACTCGAAAAGAGCGCATGAACTTTTCGTAGATTACATCCAGCTGCGGTAAGCGACCACGAATAATTCGGTCTTGGCTGGTGAGATCGTAGACGACGACGACCCGATCATCGCCCGGCGTCCCGCTGGAACTGCCGGCGTCGCCTTGGGTCGCTAATTCGCCTTCGGAAACCGCGGCGAGGAGCGCATCCACTTCACTTTGCGAAAGCACCTGACTCATGCGTAATCCCGTCCCTCGTAACTAATTAAAGATAAACTCAGTAAAGTACACATTCTTAATCTGCCCTTTGGTAAGGAACAGATTTACTTGATTGCGAATTTCCTCGCGAAGCGCATCCTTGCCTTCTTTTGAAGAAACCTGAACCAAGCTCTTATCCGAAACAATCATGATCACCATGTCGCGGATACGGGGTTTAAGTTTTTCGATTTCCTGCTGCACTTCATCGCCCGACACTTCAAATTCCATATTAATCTTGGCGAGTTTGCGACCGCGGCTCTGTGCGAGGTTCACCAGAAAAGTTTCCATCGGAATCAGTTTTCCGATGAACTCCGTGTTCTTCTGCTCATGGTCTTGCGTTTGCGCCTCACCTTTAATGACGTGCTCGATTCCCGGTTCAGCAGCACGCTTCTTTTGTCCCAAGTAAAGCATCACACCGATCCCTAGAACCACGGCCATATTCACAATCGTTAGAATGATAAAAAGTGTAGGCTTCTGTCCAGACCCGCCGTCTGCTGGTGGTGGTGTCGGTTGTTTTGCGGCGCTTGAGTTAGCCACTGTAATTCCCCCTCAATAGGTACCATCGGAACTGGACGTGACCCAGGTCCTCGAGGCTTTACTGAGCAACCACGGTGCCAACTCGACTTACGCTTTGAAAGTTGCATGAAACGTCTTAATTGACAGGCTGTAGGTGTGGATTTCGAGGCGTTAGCCTTGCTAGCGTGCCGCCAATTTATAATTTCTTGGCGCGTGTTTTTGACAGGACTTTCGCGCGCGCTTGGGTGCGCGTGGTCTTCCGTTAATTTCGCGTAAGTATCTACCCGCGACGTCGCGGGCGGATCGGCGCCGCCACTTTCTTAAAAAAATAGCCGCCAAAGTTCCGCATCTCATTTCTATTCAAAATTCTGTGCCCTGTTCTCATAGTCCTTGGGTTTGTTGATAAACCTGTCCATTTTCCCTAGACCAAAGTATTCGATCGCCGCCCTATGATTACATGACCGGCATAACAGTCTTAGATTTTCCAACGCATCCATGCCACCGGCTGCCCGCGGAACTATATGATCTTCCTGCACAGCATGTGTCGAGGAGCACCTTGTGCATCGACCTTGGTCCCGTCGCCAAACCTGTCTTCGAATCTCCGCTTTTGAATCCGCCCGCGACGTCGCCGGTGACTCCGCCACTTCAGTTGCCGCAGTCGCTACTTTAGTTGTTGCCGGTGAATTTATCTTACTATCAGCTGCACGCAATTTGGACTTCGTAGCTTCCGGCAGTCGAGATTTTTTAGCGATTTCCGAGTCGCAAAGTCTGTGAAGCACATCTTTCAGCGACATATTGGGATCGATATGCGCAAAGAGTCCTTTTACTTGGAGCAACTTTGCACGCAGATCTTCATCTTCCACAGCATCAAAATCTAGCTTCCTGGTCCACTTCATCTCTGGGTTGATTTCCGCAACAAATTTCTTCGCTTCTCTGGCAGAGAGATTCTCCAACTGACCCAAGACTTCAATTTTTCCTTCAGTATTAACTTGGCGGCCCGCCTGACGCTCCTTTGTGAAAAGCGTCTGCGCCAAACATAGATTACTCAGAGTTAGCGCGCCCGAACTAATTTTCTCTTCAATTTCTGGAACATCCCTCATCAATCTCATAGCCGCAATCCGGCGCGCTGCTTGATCCTCGGAATATTTCAGTTCACCCACGGCGTAAGAAAATAGCGATGAATACTTTAGAACCGAATACAACCGCCGACGCTCAACTTCCCTTAAGTGATGAAGAATTGTCGTTAGTATCTCACGCTCTTGCTTAGCAAGTTGCTGAGTTGCAGTTAACAAATTTTGATCAGAAAGTTTTTTGAGATTCATCGGCACCTCCGAATTGAAGCAGAAGATAAATTATGATTTTAAAATTCACAACAAAAAAATATTCTATATTAATAATTTTTGTTTAGTTGCAGCGCTCACTTTCTGTGGAGACACAGACAGGCAGAAAGAAAAAGTCCAGGGAAAAGGAGCCGCCGGGTACCTTGTATGCATGCGTGAGTTCAGTAGACGCTCATCACCCCCAGCTCGTTAGGTTGATAAGAGAATTGCCTTGCTCATGCATGCGCGAGGCAGGCTGAGGAATTCGTGGCCTCACTAAGGACCCGCGACGTCGCCAATACATGTCGGTTAAGGATTTATGATAATTCTATGGGCCCACCAGTTCCGTATGCTCTCGATTGCCGGAACAGGACCATCGATCA
>JAYSTF010000063.1:0-4518 GCA_043720065.1 Pseudobdellovibrionaceae bacterium
CGCGCCTTGAAGGACGTGGTAGCGGCCTTTAAAAACCCCGGAAGACTCAATTCGGATGATGTCGGACGCATCTTCGACCACGCAAAGGACGTCGCCAAGCCTTCGAGTGTCCAAGCAGAATTGGCAAAAGCCGGTGTTTTCTGTGTAGGAATAGCACTGAGGGCATTCGCGAACTTTTTCTTTGACCTCTTGAAGCGCTCGTCGCAAAGCAGCAACCGTGTCCGGCTTTGCTTTGAGTAAATGATAAGCCAGGCGCTGAGCCGACTTCGGCCCCACCCCAGGTAACTTCGAAAGTTCATGCACCAAAGCTTCAAGCGAAGGAACGTGCGCTACCACTTAGACCCCTAAAACATACCCGGCATTGCTCCGCCGGTGATTTTTTGCATCTCTTCATCGGAAGTGGCTTTTGCGGTTTTGAGCGCTTCGTTGGTAGCTGTAACAATTAAATCTTGCAGCATATCGACGTCGCCGGCGGTCACCACTTCAGGATTTATGGTAACTGATTGAACCCGATTGTCACCACCGACTTTCACGAGAACCGCGCCACCGCCGCTTGTGCCCTCGAAACTGCGGGTTGCCAGCTCTTCTTGGAGCTTCTTCATTTTTAGTTGCATCTGATTGGCCTGCTTCATCAATTGTTGCAAGCCGCCGCCGCCTCCGAAGCCTTTCATGTCTTGTTCTCCTTGATAGATCGGATTTCCGTTTTAAAAACCGCCTGCGCCGCCTTCACCAAGGAATGGTCTTCCACTTGGGTGCGAAGGCGTTGGCGTTCATCTTCATCTTTTTTCCCGGCTTGAGCTTTAGGGGTCATGGCTTGAGCCGCTGGCGTAGTGGGTTGGCCATCGGCGCTGATCTCAATATCAAAACCAGGGCCCCAGAAAGTCGTCACGTAATTGAGCACTTTCTTCCTGAAGTCTCCGGCCTGGAGCTTTTCAGCCAAAAACTTCATTTTAGGCGGACACCCCAACACAATTCGCTTGCCGTTGATTTCTTTAACAAAACAATTCTCTAGCTGAGCTCCAATGACCGAGTTCACGCCTTGAATCCTCTTAACAAGTTCAAACCACTCGTCCGTGCCCCCGACAGGAGCCGAGACACCGATGTCAGGTTCGGCATTTGAGGGAGCGTCGGTCGCAGTAGCGGCATTGTCTTTTGCCGCAGTTGGTGATCCAGCGGCAGTCACCGAGTTTCCTGATACTGACATTACAGGAGCTGCATTTACCCTCGGCACTGAGGGTGAATTTGTGCCAGAAGCATTTACCCGCGACGTCGCGGGTGCGGCAGTTCCCACACCCGGGGCAGCTCCCGCACCGGTCCGAAGCATTTCCGTGAGCGACGCCATCCGCGGAGCCGCGGTCATTCTAAGAACCGCCATTTCCAAAGCGACACGGGCGTCCGGGGCACGATGCAAATCGCTAGCACCTTTTAAAGCCATGTCGAAAAGTACATGAATATCTTCAGGCGAAATCGTCTTTGCCAACCCCAGAAGATCTTGAAATTCACTATCTGGCAAATCAACCACCGTGCCGGGTTTGCCATTCATCAAATGAATCAACAAAAGATGGCGAATTTCTTCTAATAAATCCTGCATAAACAAATGTGGTTCATATCCAGCGGTAAAAACTTTCGTCAACACGTCAATCGCGTCAGCAGGCGACTGGCCCACAAGAGCGCGAATGCAAGCTACAAGTAAACGGCGATCGGTAAGACCTAAAACTTCAGTCACTTTCGTCAACGTCAGACTGTCGCCGGCGAAAGTGATCGCTTGGTCCAAGAAACTTTGGCTGTCGCGCATGGAGCCCGCACCTTGGCGCGCAATAGTCCATAAAGCTTCAGGCTCGAATTTGATTTTCTCCGCCGCGCAGATACTTTCCAAATGCTTAACGATTAGTCGGGTGGGAATGGTGCGAAAATCAAAGCGCTGGACGCGGGATAAAACCGTCTCTGGAATTTTATGAGCTTCCGTAGTCGCTAAAACAAAAATCACATGTCCCGGTGGCTCTTCGAGAGTTTTCAGCAAAGCATTAAACGCCGAAGTCGAAAGCATATGAACTTCGTCAATGATGTAGAGCTTGTACTTACCGGAAGAGGGCATGTAGCCAACGGTGTCGCGAAGCTCACGGATGGCGTCGACGCCGTTATTGCTCGCGCCGTCGATTTCAATCACGTTCATGCTGCGCGACGAAGCGATCTCCTCGCACTCAGCGCAAACATGGCAAGGTACAAAATCAACCGCGTTCGGGCAGCGCAAAGCTTTCGCTAAAATGCGGGCAGAAGAAGTTTTACCTGTGCCGCGGGGACCGGTGAAAAGAAGCGCGTGATGTATGCGCTCATGACGAAGGGCATTCAGCAGCGTTTGGCTGACATGCTCTTGTCCAACGAGCTGAGTAAAATCGCGGGGCCGCCACTTGCGGGCGATGACCTGATAAGACATTCGGCGCTTGCTACCTTTAAAAAAGATAAAGTGGCCAGGCACCCCGTATCACATAAGATCCCGGCTACCGTTGCTCCCTTTCGGGCCTGGCGGGGTTTACTGGGTTCGTTATTGTACGGGACCCGGCCGCGGCCACTGTACAAGATCAGGCCGGGGCCCACAAGCAGTACGACGCTTCCGCTTCCGCAGCGGAAGCGGTCCGCGTCATAGACTCCAGGCGATTCGTTCGAGGGCTTCGGTCTCCTCCGCCCAGTAAGTGTAAGTCTCATAATTCGGGAAGATTTGCGGGAATGAGGGGTCGGTCCAGCGCCTAGCGATCCAGGCGCCATAATGAATGATGCGAAGACCCCTCAAGGGCATTAGCAACTCGTGCTGGCTCTTTGGGAAATGGCGAAGTTCCTCGTAGCCGGAGAGCAAAGCGTCTTTTTCTTCCTGCAAAGTGTCGGGATCTCCGGAAAGCAGCATCCAAAAATCTTGCGCGGCGGGGCCAGTGCAGAAGTCATCGAAGTCGACAAAGAAAAATCCGCGATCACCTTCCTTGGTGTCTTGCTGCAATATATTTCCTCTGTGGCAATCGCCGTGAATTCTGAAAAACTGATCTTCGTCTATCGTATCTTCCAAATATTCAAGAATTGTGATGGCGGCTTTTTCGTAGCGTGTCCACATTTCAGGTGCGACCCAAGATTTTAGAATTTCAAGGGCTGGCCAGCCGTAAGTTTCAACATTAAGCATTGGACGGGCTTTTGATTCTTGTTGCTCGCCGACGTTATGAAGGCGCGCAAGCAAGCGACCGATTTGGTTAAGATCAGTTAAGGACATCTCTTGTGGCATTCTACCAATCGCTTTTGGGAACACCGCCATGAACATGCCACGATAAGAAGATAAAGTTTCTTTGTTCGCCTGCAGCATCGGGGCGACAGCTGGAATGCCCTGGCTTTTTAATTCCTCAAGAAAGAAATGCTCCTCGAGCAGAGCGTGGCGATTCCACCGTTGTGGGCGGTAATACTTAACGATCAAGCGCTCGGCGACACTTTCGGCCTCAAGGCGGACATCGAACACACGGTTCTCATAGGAGTTGAGTTGAAGATATTCGCCTGTGGTCATAAAGCCAGCGGCTTCGACGCCAGCAAGCACGACGTCCGGAGTTAAATTAAAAAATTCGGTGAGCTGGCTTGTGTCCGACATCGCGGCCATCATGGCTTATTTTGCTGCCGGTTGGAACGCGAATGTTGTAAATTGCCGAGCATGGGTTTTAAGCGCCAAGTGCCGCCCCGCAGAGAAGAAGCCTTGCTATTTCGCTCGCAACAAATCCGAGTGTTGCGCCGGCCTTTTCAACGCACTCTTCGTGTGCAAGTTAAACCAACGGGTGAAGTTTTGCTCACCTCCGGAATGACAGTTTCCGAATCCGCGCTTGAGCGATTCCTAAATGAAACCTGGGAGTGGGTCGAAAAAATCCAAGCTCGCAATCAAAAGTTAAACGAAAAATTTCCACCGAAGCGTTACATCGAAGGTGAAGAGTTTCTTTTCTTAGGAATTCCAAGGCGGCTGAAATTTTGCCTAAGTGAAAGTGCCCGAATGGAAGTGGGTTTGCGTGATAAGGAATTAATAGCGTTTGTTCCACCGAAGCTTTGGCCGTCGTTCAATCCTCAGGCTGATCATCCAGAGTGGCGCCAACCTTCACGCCGCTTTTTCGAATATCAGGGCCGGCTCATTATCGCGAGTCGCGTAGATGTGTTTTCAAAGCTGATGGAACTTAAACCCTCAGCCTTGAAATTTCGCTGTCAAAGTACGCGCTGGGGAAGCTGCAACTCACTTGGAAAGCTGTCTCTAAATTGGCGATTGATTGCGGCTCCGATTGCCGTAATCGACTACGTAGTTATCCACGAACTTTCCCACTTGAAAATCATGAACCACTCGCACCGCTTTTGGGATCTCGTTCAAACCTACTGTCCCAATCACCAGGCCCAAACAAAATGGCTGCGAGAGAATCATCTAGATCTTGAGTTCCTGAAACGCTAGGGTGCCCGTCGACTTTTTGTCCAACATTGCGTCATAGGCCCCTTGGGGACCTATGACGCAATGTT
>JAYSTF010000064.1:0-12990 GCA_043720065.1 Pseudobdellovibrionaceae bacterium
ACTTCAGCATTAAGTAAAACGCTAATCACAGAAAACCAAGAATTGCAGAAGCATTCTCGGCCGAAGCTCCTCGTCTGTGGGTGAACTCTACAAACGAGAAGAGAAAGATATGATTCATAACAGCTATGATGATTATCGGAATGCCTGGGACTTTTATAAAGGACTTGTCGCTTTGAACCTGATCTAAGGTCTAAAGGGCTTGAGGGAAGGGGCTTCGGCACTACGTTCCCTGATTATAGTCCCGCGGATCTTTGGCGCGGTGCTCGAGGCTCAGCTACTTTAAAGTTTTCAGCGGAAAGGGTTCGCGAGGGCATGGCTTTTCATCGCCAGAATAGGCGTCATAACAAGTGCCAAATTCATTGGCGATTGCGACAAATCCTAAAACTCTTTCGTTACTACTAAATGTTCCCCTACTCGGAAAAACATAGGTCCGGCCCTTGGTGCGTAGGCCATTTAGGTTTCCAGTTCCAGCTATATATATTTTTTTCCCCTTCCTCAAAATCTCCCCAATTTTTCTTAGTCTTCTCTCACAGCTCCGTTTATCGAGGACATTCCCTTGAACCACGGTTAGGACGGTATTTTCCTCGTCCAGAACGTGCATCATAAAACCATAGGAATCTTTACTGTCGGCATCATGAAGCCATTCGCACTCAAGTAAAATTCGATCTGGGCTTACGTTCAACTCAGTGCCGGAATCGCCTGAATTCAGGACATGATAATTTGAAGTCGCGCACCCAGCTAGTAGCCAGAGCAACATAAGACCAACCCAATTATTTTTTAAGCCGCCCATACTCTTCCCTATATTTTGCCAAGGCTTTGTTTTTGTAGTCACTCGTACTCTTTAAGAGACCCTTATATTCCAGAATTAACTCCTCGTGATTCGGGGCTCTTTTTAACTTCTCCCCTGCTGTAGCTCTTTTTCTAAACAACCATCGAACGCCGATAGGAATAGCAATATTTGGGTTCTTCAGATCTTTTCTGCGAATTTTATTGAAAATAAAATCTTTCGCTTCACCTTTGGGATCTTGCACGATTTTCAAGGTGCTTGGGGTGATTTGAGTAATGCCAAAAGCTTTTTTATTTTCGGGAGGATCAACGCGAAATCCTGATTCACTAGCCATGAGTGCTTTTACCACATCTGGATCAAGTGGTGGGTCAGCAATAAACTTTTTATTAAAGTAATGTGTCCATATGGCGATGATTTTGTCGTACTTATCGGAACCTCTATAAGTCAGCTTCCCTTTCGTTGGATAAACAAGTCCTTTGAAATCGTAATTCCTAACGATGGCTTCTATCTCGGCAGCATCTAAGTAAGTGCCCTTAAGGCGTCGTACGTGTCGATCTCTTATCGTGATTCCCATTGGATTTTTTTCGCTTACACGAACATCCATTGGGTGTTCACGAACCGTAGTGATTTTCTTTCGTGGTTTTTTAGGCATTCGATTAATTTATATAGGTCTGAATTTCACCTCAAGCCTTTTTTCGACGGCAATCCGGCCCTTGCTCACGACCCTTCTCAAAAAAGTTGTGTCCCCGTTTTGGAATTTTGCGCTTCAACGCGCATAGCTTGATTTTTAAATCGATTGCAGAGGCGCTTAAGGGTGAATTTCCAAATCGGAAACACTTCTTTTTAGCGAGCGCTCATTGCGCGGGGCTGGTCAGGAATGCTGCCCTAAGATGATCTGCGACGTGATCAAAATCATTGGGTTACTGATGCATTCCCCGAAGTGATTACATTCAGCGCAGCGGATTTTCCAATCGGTGATATTGGCTCCGGAGGTACTTGACCAAACCTTCTGGATCGTTTTTCATTGCGGATTCGCATCCAAAGAAACTGGGCACTTTGATATCGTTAATGATTAACCGGGTGGGACTGTAGCCTGAAATGGAAAGGTAGGCCTCGTTGGGAACGTAACCAAGTTGGCGCTGCGCTCGCTCACAATCCTTTTTAACCCGCATATCAACTTGATCAACATTTTTTGCGTACTCTAGCGAAATATTGATTTGGGACATTTTGAGTAGAAGATCGTTTCCGATAAAACAGGAAAAAAGTGGTGAACCGTCATTGCCAATGAAACCTACTGCAGCAGAGGCAACCAGGGAACACTGGGGTTGACCTAGATCGTCCATGCTCTGAAGCACGGGTATCCGCGCTTGCACTGATTTATTGGCGCGGTTGAATTTTAAGATCAAACCTGTTTGCTCGGACTGATAATCACCGTTCACGTTGGTCCAGAAGTGCTCACTCATGTCTCGAACTTTTCCGTCCTGAAAAATGGAACCCATGCAGCCACCCAGTAAGAATGGGAAAAGCATGAGAAAAATCTTGGATATCTTCGCTGATTCGGTCATCTTGACGCGATGATACAAACATGGGCTCGGTTTTGCAAATCGAAGATGAGCTGGATTTTAGTTCTTTCCCTTATGGGCTGTTCGACTCCGAAATTCATCAAAGATTCCAACGTTCGTCTCCAAGGCTCGATCGCACCCTTAGTCGATGCTGAATATTCTACGGTTGTTCAAGACGGTGATTTGGATGTCAATTACGTTTATAGCTATGGTTTCGAAGTTGGTTACTTCGGTCTTTTGCCTAATTTAAACTTGGGTCTCGAATACGGGCGGGGGATGGCTAAGGCCAATGCATTTGATGAAGACTTCAACCTGGTCACAAGGTTCCTCACGGCAGACTACGTGATCGGCGGTTTAAGCCTTGGAATGCCGTTTGTTGGCGTGGGCATTGGTTCGATCGGTCAATCCTTCGGAGGCGAGGCCGTCGATGACTTTAGTGAGGCATGGATGATTCGTGGCGGATATTGCTGGCGGATCAAAAAAAGTCTCACGATCGCCGCCATAGTGGACTACCAAAAGGCTTCATCAAACAACATTCGTCGGTTCTTCTTCTTCGCTCCTGAAGGAGAGGTGACGTACAGTGCGGTCGCGGTGGGGGTAAGCCTCATCCTAAACATGTTTTCTAAAGAAGAACGCACTACGCCCGACCAGACGCCGAAATAATCATCAAACACCAGCTTTCAATGCGGCTTCTGCTCACTTTCGCACGGACTTCGCGAACAAGCTAAACTCTTAGATTGCCGGGAATAGGACCCGCCCCGCGGGCGGGTCGGACATTCTCCGCGCGAAGAAAAGTTTGCGTCATGGTTCAGGCCCACTTCAAGTGAGCCAAAACTTTAAAAGTTATAACCGCCGACGAAGGCGAGCTTGTTATAGAGCGCGTAGCGGCCGCCATTAATTTCATTGCGAAAAACTCGGCTGCCGTAATCGACGCCTGCGTTCACTCCGAGTGAAAACTCAGGAGTCAATTCCCGCATGTATGAATGTGAAAGCGCGACACCAATTGCCCCATGTAGACTTGATCTTCGTCTGAGTACTCAAAAGGCATAAGTCCACGGCCACCGATAGAAAACCAGCTCGCTAGATTGCGCATGAAAGCGACGGTTAAAAACCGTGAGCCATTATTGATCGAGTGAAGCTGAAATCCGCCTTCGAAGGAATTCTCAGAAGGAGACACTTCGGCGATTTGTTCCTTATCTATAATTAAAACGGCTGAGGAATCTACCTCAGCTCCCGCGAACGAACTAAATGCTATGAACGAAAGTACAGCTACGAATAGCTTCAAGGAGTCCCCCTTCACAATGAGTTAATGAAATGTAGCGTAGCAATCCCTATATATCAGTCAAGCGTCGCGATTTCCGTCTCAGATTGAAACGTCATCCCGTTTTCAGTCGTTGATCTTATAAACAATTTCGCGAACTTATGCGGAGAATCGACTTGAGCTACAATTAAAGGCCACTGCGGGGTGGCATTCGCGTTGCTTTCTATTACACTTGAACACATGGGGGTTACTTATGGCTCGCAATATGAAGAACTGGCGTATTATGCTCGCAATCGCACTGACTGCGGGATTAACAATGCTCTGGCAGAACTGCTCAGAGGTCCAATTTGCACCGGGTGCTGATGGAATAAACACTAAGATTGGTGATGGCGACTTAGTCACAGTCGTTGATCCTACACCCTGCGGTGAAGGTGAAAGTTGTGGTGGCACTGACGGCGGCACTGATGGTGGCACTGACGGCGGCACTGATGGCGGCACTGATGGTGGCACTGATGGTGGCACTGATGGCGGCACTGATGGTGGCACTGATGGCGGCACTGATGGTGGCACTGACGCAGTCGCAGCTTGCGGTATCAATGTTGCTGACATCATCATCGACCTCGCCGTAGCAACAGCTCAGGGCGCAGATCGACGAGTGACTCCTCTTCAATCTGTCACTGGCGCAATTGGCCTGCAAGCCATGGTTTCAAGCGGCTTGTCACTTAAGGCTCTTGCTAACAGCAAGAATAAAGTTAGCACCATTGATTTGGTTCTAAACCGCGGCGCGGGCAACTATATCTTGGATACCGATGGCAACCAACATGCCCTGGATACAGTGGGTAGCCAACATGGGCCTGGTCTTAAGATTCGTACCCGTGCAGCAATTGAACTCAGTGCGGATGGTTCTTACCGCTTGAAGCTCCTTTCGTTCCCAGTCTTGAAGAAGCATGGCCGCGACGGCTGCCGACTCGAAAATAATCAAGACGGCTCGCTAGTAGCACAGTAATCCGTCACGCTAGATAGATAGCCTGCTTGGCTTACGGGAAAGGGTTGTGGTAAAAGGCCGCAACCCTTTCTGCTTTTAAGGAGACCAGCCAATGGCTATGGAAACGACTTTTAGTATCATTAAACCCAATGCGGTGAAAAAGGGCGCCATCGGCGCAATCATCAATAAATTTGAAGAAAACGATTTGAAGGTAGCTGCTGCAAAGCTGACTCGCCTTTCAAAATCAAAGTGCGAAGAGTTCTACGCTGAGCATAAGGCGCGCCCATTCTTTGGCGAACTTGTAACCTTTATGACGTCAGGTCCGGTTTTGCTGATGGCTTTAAAGGGCGAAGGTGCCGTTTCAAAGAATCGCGAAATCATGGGTGCGACAGACCCTAAAAAGGCCGCAGCTGGCACTATCCGGGCTGAGTTTGGCGACAACGTCGGCGAAAACGCCGTTCATGGCAGTGATTCTCCTGAGAGCGCTCAGCGTGAACTGACATTGTTCTTTGAAAAATCCGAATTCGTTAACGCTTAAGATCGATCGACTCGCTTACCATTCGGGCCACGGCGTGGCGCGAATGGATGGCTTCGTCATCTTCGTCCCATTCACAGTCCCGGGCGACGAGGTCGTGGCCGAAATCGTCGAACATCATAAAAGTTACGCTGTCGCCCATTTAAAACAGATTCTGACACCTAGTCCTCACAGACGTGAGCCCCCTTGTCCTGTCGTCGGCAGGTGCGGCGGCTGCCAATGGCAGCAGGTCACTTATACGGAACAAATCCGGCAAAAAGAGCAGCTCCTAAAAGATAATTTAAGAAATTTGAATCGCTTCGGCGAAGTCCAATTTCGCCCTTTCATCGGAGCAAAAGAGGAATTTCGTTATCGCAATCGCATTCAAGTGCATCGCAGGCAAGAGCAATTGGGATTTTTTGCCGCGG
Organism: Pseudobdellovibrionaceae bacterium; assembly: GCA_043720065.1. Taxonomy (GTDB): domain Bacteria; phylum Bdellovibrionota; class Bdellovibrionia; order Bdellovibrionales; family UBA1609; genus JAIBAM01. The sequence continues at coordinate 5,538 of JAYSTF010000064.1, forward strand.
GCTCACATGACCTTGTAACGGTAGACGACTGTTGGCTTGCGGATCCGCAAATCGTCGCCGCATTTAAAAATGTGCGTGATCGCGCAAAAGATGTAAACGCGAAATCTCAAGAGCGAGTCGAAATCGCGCTTCGGCCTGACGGGCGCGTTGAAATCGATCCCTCTCCTGGAGAAACCGTCATGGGCCGTTTTGCGCAAGTGAACAATCAGCAAAATGAAGTCCTGATCGAAGTATTGCGAAACACCGTCCGCGGGATTAACGCTGGTCGGGTTATAGATCTTTATTGTGGCTCGGGAAACCTCACCTTTCCGCTGGCGCAGGAACTTCCAGACGCAGAGGTTCACGGCGTGGAATTAAGCGGGGTTCTCATTGCACAAGCGAAAGACGAGGCCGCGAAACATCCCGCGGCGGCACGCATGAGTTGGTATGCTCAGCCATCTTCTGTATTTCTTAAGTCGATCGCGCCGCTCCCGAACACTCTCGTTGTGCTCGATCCGCCGCGGCCTGGGTGCGACAAAGAGACCCGCTCCGCGATTGCAGCACTCCGGCCCGAGAGGATTATTTACGTCAGCTGCAATCCGACCACTTTGGCCCGAGACGCGGAAAGCTGGCTCTCCATGGGTGAATACCGCGTGGATTTCGCACAAGGGATCGATATGTTCCCTCAGACGGCGCACCTTGAAGCTGTGCTCTCACTAATTAGGAAATAGTGCTTCGCATTAGATGATGGGCTCTGGTCACGGCAGATTTTGCAGCCTCCAACTTACTTTGCTAAGTTTGAGCCATGAAGAGTTTGCTGTTTTTCCTCTGCTTTGGTTTGGCTGGCTGCGCAGGCAAGAGCGTAGACGGGCGCCAACGGTCGGTTTATCACTTGCAGATGGGAAGTGGTCACCTTAACAAAGGAAATTATCCTGCGGCTTTGGGGGAGTTCTTAAGGGCTGATCAACTTGACCCTAACAATCCTCTGGTCCACAACCAACTTGGTTTAGCATATTTTTTAAGAGCGAAAACGGATTTAGCGGAAAAACATTTTCGCATCGCCTTGAACATAAGCCCGAAGTTTACGGAAGCTCGAAACAACCTTGGCCGTACGCTGATCGAGCTTAAGCGTTATAAAGAGGCTATCGCGGAGTTAAAAATCGCAAGCCGAGACTTGGTCTACTCTCAGCCGGAAAAAACTTACGCCAATTTAGGGCTGGCATATTTTAATTTGCAGGAGTATGCGAATGCTGAAAAAAACTTTTTTGAATCGTTAAAAATTCGGCGAAAAAATTGTGTTGTCTTAAATTATTACGGGCGCAGCCTTTATGAGCAAAGTGCGTTCGATAAAGCAGCGGAGTCTTTGGATCAAGCGATCGATGCCTGTAAAGAAATGAAAGTCGAAGATCCTTATTACTTTGCGGCGATGAGCTACATGAAAATCGGTGCGCGGGAACAAGCCGTCGCGCGCCTTGAAGAAAGTTTATCGACATATCCTGAAGGCCTCTATGCGGCGAAAGCGCGAAGCATGCTGGAGCTTTTGAAATGAGAGGGCAAATATGAAAGCCACTGGCCCAATGTTAAAGGCGCGCCGCGAGGCGCTTAAAATTTCCATAGCTGAAGTATCAATTTCTACCAAGATCACTTCGCGAATGGTTCAGGCGATTGAGTCAGGAAATATGGATTCACTTCCAGCGCGCACTTTTTTGCGTGGCTTCGTAAAATCCTATGCCTCGTATCTGAAAATGGATCACGCGGCTGTCATGCAATCTTTCACCGAGGATATGGCTCTACTTGAGCCCGCTCCCGCTGTGCCCCGAAGCGAAACTGATCAGGAGGGCCATGCCGGTCCTGCTCCGCAGGTAAATTTCACTGAGGATCAATCGCAGCGCCACGTCTTTGTTCGGGAAGGAACCTCTCCCTTAAAAAAAGCGGGGCTTGGCCTTGGAGTCTTTGCCTTAGTCGCAACAATTATTCTTGTTTACCAATTGGTGCAAAAATATGAGCGTGAAGGTCAGGTCGAGGCGCCACCTTCAACACTTTCAAAGATCGAATCCAAAGAGGGTGAAGCGGAAGCACCGATAGAAATTCCGGCGCCGTCCACGGAAATTAAACCTGAAGATGAAAATCGGCCGACCGTGGAAGCGGCCGCACCCGCAGCGGAGGCAGTACCCGTTGTTGAGCCAAAGCCGGTTGAAGAAGCAAAGCCTATCGTAGAAACGAAGCCGCCAGTTGAGGTAAAGCCTGTACCTTTACCTGAAACAAAACCGGTCGCTGAAGTGAAACCACCGATGCCAACCCCGGCACCACCACCTACACCACCGCCGCCGGTAGAAGCTAAGCCCGTACCGGCGCCGCCGAAGCCAGCTTCCGCTGTCGCTGCGGCAAAACAAGAAATTATCATTGAGGCGTTAGACAAAGTGGACATCAGTTTCAAAGTGAATGACGGCGAAACCCGCAAAGTGTCTCTCTCACCAGATCAAGTGCACACCATAAAAGCCTCCGGCATCGTCGCCATTGAAATGAGCGATGGTGGCGCAGTGAATGTCATTCATAACGGCCGTGACGTGGGCGTACCGGGCGATTTGGGCCGGCCGAAAAAGATCCAATTCCCGTGAGTGTCTGGTGGCGAATTTGGGCGCTGGCGTTGGGAATCAAACTGATCCTTGCCGCCTGGTTGCCGCTCTCCCCCGATGAAGCCTATTACTGGGTCTGGGGACAACACCTTCAATTAAGCTACTACGATCATCCTCCCATGGTGGCACTCCTGATGGCGATGGGTGAAGCCATCACCGTTTATGGCCAAATGGTTCGATGGCCCGGTGTTCTCCTGGCGCATCTTGGACTCTGGTTTTGGAAAGATCTTTTCCGAGGATGGCTCACCGACAAGCAGCAAATTCTTTGGTTAATTTTGGTTTCATTGATGCCACTAACGGGTCCGGGATCCTTGATCGTTACTCCAGATTTACCACTTATGTTTAGTTGGGGTCTGATGCTCTGGACGTTCCAACGTTTGCTTAAAGGTGGAGGCAGTTTCAAGTGGGGGGTCGCGTTTGGCGCGGCGTTTGGGTTTGGCATGCTAAGCAAATACATGAGCGTGCTTGTGCTTCCAATCGTGTTTTTTTGGTGGTGGGAGAGACGCAAAGAAGTTCCCTTTTTACGCTGGGCTCCAGTCGCAGTGGTCGCAGCGATTGTCGTAGCCTCCCCGCTTTGGATTTGGAACCTGCAAAACGATTGGGCCTCTTTTAGATTCCAGTTGGAGCACGGTTTAGGGGGCAGGAAAGCTTGGAAATTCTCGTGGACTTATGAGTACGTGCTCGCGCAAATCGCGCTCCTTTTTCCCGCGATAATTTGGCTAGCGGTGCGTAGCCGCACCTCTCTGAGCTGGAAGATCGCAGCCTGGGTTCCAGTTGGATTTTTCTTTTTTACGTCGTTCCGCGGCTATGTGGAAGCCAACTGGCCCGTTATGGCTCATCCCATGATCCTTGCGCTTTCTATTGAACGAGCTGGAAATATTTTAACTCGCGGTCAAAAAGTCGCCGCTGCCGCCTGGTGCATTGGCCTAAGCATTGTTCTGACGCTATTAATTATTCCGGAATGGCCAGACGCTGTAATGAAAACAAAACTTCGCGAAGTGCGGCAAACTGATGAACTCGTTAAGGCCGTAAATAATCTTTCACCACTCTATTCGCGCTCGTATCAAGTAGCCGCAAAACTTAATTATGAATTAAAGCTCCCTGTTGTAAAACTGCGAGGCATGAACCGTTTGGATTTTTTTGATACACTACCGGAATCTCTCCCCACGACAGATCGTTTTTATCTTGTGATTGAGCCTGGTGATCAGGTACCTGCGCCTTGGAGTTTCTGGACGGTCGCACAGACCATCAGTGTCGATTCCAGATATTTAATTTTAGAATTGGTGAAGCAGTGAAGTGGGCGGGAATCTTCGTTGCATTTTTAATGATCTACTTATTCTACGGTTTTTTTCTAAATCGATTCGACTTAAGAGTCATTCCCGGCGAACTGACGGCAAACGACGCGGACGGATTTCATGATTACGCCGGCGTTATAAATGTCCAAACTAAAGAATCTACTGGGAGCGGAACATTCGCGGAGGTCACTCTCGCCGCTCAAGAAGCCGGTTTAGATTTCTTGTTCGTTACTGACGTCAATCGTTTCGATTCTCCGAATAAAAATCTTGAGGGTTATCATGCCAACGTTCTTGTGTTTGTTGATGGCGAGTATTCTTATTTGAATTCCCGCCTGTTGAATCTTGGCGTGAGTGCCGAGAGAGATTTATCGGGTCCAGGCCGCGCCCAAGTCTTCTTCGCTGATCAATTAAGCCAACGGACTCGGCCGGCCGCCCAAGGTATGTTCGTAGTGGCTCATCCTTTGCGGCCAAAATACCTTTGGGTTGGCGATTTCCCGACGGGCTTGGACGGGATTGAAGTTATTAATTTAAAATCCATCTGGCAAGATTCCTGGACTTCGTCGCGCTGGTCCTTTCTTTGGTCGCTCTTTGTTTTCCCATTTAATGATCGCCTGGCATTACTACGAATTTTTCGCGAACCCCGCGCCGAAGTGCAGCTTTGGGACGAACTCAATCAACGCCGACCGACTTTGGGATTTGCCGGCGCCGATGCTGATTCTCGCCTCCGGCTTGGCGACTGGGGGCTTAATTATCCATCTTATCAAACTTTATTTAGTTTGGTTAGAAACCACGTTTTACTTACGACTGAACTTACCGGCAATGCGGTAACCGACAGAGAAAAAATCCTCGCCGCTCTTTCCAAGGGCCAGTTTTATATCAGCCTCGACACGCTGGCCGACCCGAAAGGGTTCTCCACCACAATCATCAGCCGTAAGGGCGACATTTTTCCCTTGGGTGCGCAAATAAAATGGCAAGAAGGTTTAGAACTTCAAGTGCATCTGCCCCACCGCCCGACCTCCCCATTTGAAGTTGAAATCTTTCGTGACGGCGAGCGAATCGTACAAGCCAGCGCTCAAGACACGCGAATTCCCCTACATGCTCCGGGTGTCTACCGGGTTAAAGTGCGCGTAATTCCAACCTTGCCGTTGCCAGATGGAAAACAGTGGATCACTTGGATTTATACGAATCCGTTTTTTGTGCAGAAATAGCGACGAATTATTAAAAGCGGAATTGCGCTGAAACCATGAAATTGATCATGTTAAACGAATCAAGTGAAAAACGAGTTCCACTCTTTACCGTTTTAGAGTCTTCCAGGTGGATATAGGAGCCTTCAAAACCGAGTGATAGCCAAGTAAGGACATTGAAGTCATGCGCGATGACGAGTCCATAGTGGTAAGGTGATAAAATATATTTAGTGCTGGTCGCCGTGTCGAGTTGGTGGACTTTAGAAATACCCATGCGAAGTCCAACCGTCGTTGCGCCTTGCCCGCTCGGCATGGCATAAGCTGCTTCCACGCCGTGAATCGAGTAATCAAATTTATTTCCGCCCGACCCTTCCGATGCGCCGGAAACCAAATAGTATCCGCCCAAAGTGAACATAGATGTGATTTGAGCCACGCCTTTCACGCCAAACAAATGGTGAGGCACGGTATTTGGCGCATCAGGAACACTGAGGCCGTAAAGAAGGCCGAATTGCGCACTCTTATCTTGAGCGTATGAATCCAGGCCGCAGAACAAACCGCAGAGGATGATCATAAATTTGAGCGCAAAGCGTCTCTCCATCGAAATCACGAACCTTTCCCATTAAATGTATCGGAACAAAACAATGGAACGTTCACGCGACTAAGATCGCTTTTTGGGAAGGCTTACCACAAGCCCTTCGTGGGGAATGAGCTGACATGCTAGGCGTTCGTCGGGGCGAAAGCCGCGACTCTCGGCCATCTCAGATTCTGGTTCAGTTCGCTCATTTGTACGGCCTAGATCCGACTGAACAAAGACGCGGCAGGTGGTGCAAGTGCCCATTCCTCCACAAGAATGTTCAAGCGGAATTCCGCCGCTCAGCGCCACTTCAAGCACAGACACATGATCCCGAATTTCCACGGCTTTGTTGGCGGGTCGAAATGTCATCGTAGGTCCAAGCTTCTTCATGCTTGTGTTGATCCTATTTGTCCGATATTCAAAAAGTCATGCGCTTTGTAGCTTTTGATTTAGAGACCACTGGCACACTTCCGGGTGTGGATCGTATTGTAGAGATTGGGGCCGTCCGTTTTGTGGATGGTGAAGTAGAATCTTTTTATTCCACATTGGTCGATGCTCGGATCGCGATCCCTGAAGCTGCAACTCGGGTAAATAAAATCACGGACGATATGATTAAGGGAAAGCCGACGATTGATTTGCTTTTACCTTCCTTCGCCGAATTTTGTGGCGACGATCTCATGGTGGCGCATAACGCGGCTTTTGATTACCAATTCCTACTTGCGGACGTTACGAAGTTTGAGGCTCCTGCGCCGAAAGGCGTCGTCGTGGATTCCTACGCAATGTCTAAAAAGATTTTCCCAGGTCTACCGAACTATAAATTGGGAACCCTGGTCCAACACTTGAATATTCCCGCCGGTGAATTCCATCGCGCTGAAGCGGATGCAAGCTACTGCGGCCGGTTGTTCCTCCATATTTGCCAGCGAATTAGCGGCCAACCGATGATTTTGCCACCCATAGATAACCTCATAGCGCTTTGTGGCCGTCCTGAATGCCGCTTTCCACAAATTATTCCGCAGCCTAAGCAGCTCGATTTGCTTGATGGCCTTCTTTAAGATTTAATAGATCACAATTCAAGTGGGGGATCCAAATGCTTAAGAAATTATTATGTATCGCTGTTGTTATGTCTGTCGTTGCCTGTAGTCCGGCTAAGCCCAAGGACGCCGGTGGGGTTTTTGATGCTGGTCAAGAAGACCTAAAAATTTCGCGTGATGAACGCGATCCCTCATTCAACGTTCTTTCCTACACTCAGCGTGACGAAACTCACGCGGTGATCGAAAAAAGTTTCTACCTTCGTGTCGGCGAACGAGCGACTTACTCCCTTTTTGATTACACATTTCAAACTTCCCAATGTCTCGAGGACAAAGGCCGTGCCGACTATAACCTATTTTTAGTGAGCGGTGCCGGCATGCAAAAATTAGAAAATACAAAACCATTTAGTCTGGCTGCCAATGACGTCATCAAAGTCACCATCGATAACAAGGCAGGATGCAAAAGCGTTTACCTGCGCTTCGCCGCCGTAAAAGAATAGCCGCAAGTTCCATATACCCTCAATTGCCGGAACAGGACCGTCGATCATATGCGTCGTACTTACCCATTAGATTTTGGATAGCTAATTCTTTTGGAGATCTTCCCAACCAAGAGGAAATTTATCGAAGTACTTTTTAGTTTTATACTTTGGCACGTAAAAAGTGGGCTTCAGATACCAAACACTATAATCCTCACTTTCACACGGACCTTGCGAACAAGCTAAACTTATAGGTTGCCAAAAATCTACCCGCGACATCG
>JAYSTF010000065.1:0-36389 GCA_043720065.1 Pseudobdellovibrionaceae bacterium
TTGCGCACACTTTGACGAGCGCGCTTTTCTGCTGACTTATGGGTGGCCATCTTGAATCTCCTATGAAATGATCGGATTAGCACAGATAAGGCCTTCGACGCAAGGAATCTAAAAGTGACAAAAGATCAGCAAAAGCCGTCGGTTATAAAGGCCGCAGCCGCGATGTCATCAGGCACTATGGTTAGTCGTATCCTGGGCTTTGTCAGGGACGCGGTATTGATGGCCAACTTCTCCAGAACCGTTACCGACGCCTTTATCGTGGCCTTTCGCCTGCCCAACTTAGTGCGCCGGCTTTTGGGGGAAGGCTCACTCTCTATAAGTTTTATCCCCGTTTATGTGGATCATCTTTCAAACGACGAATCAGGGGAGCGGGCCAAGCGCCTGGCGGACGCCACTTATACTTTGCTGAGCTCAGTGACTGTCACTTTGTCGGTTCTAGCATTTATTTTTATGGAGCCCCTTCTAAATTTATGGGTGGGCAGTGACTCTGGATTTGCCGCGATTCCGGGTAAATTTGAGCTCACCGTGACCTTGGCGCGCATCATGACTGTGTATATTTACCTGGTGACCTTGTTCGCGTTTTTTAGTGGAGTCGCTAACTCGTTAAATCGCTTTTTTATTCCGGCTCTCGCGCCAGCAATCTTTAATTTCACCTTCATCATCTTTGCCCTTCTTCCCCATGGGCTTCATCCGGTTCCCGGGGTCATGTTGGCCTGGGGCGTGGTTTTGGCCGGAGTCTTACAGACAGGAATAGTGGCGCTCATGCTTTATCGCACGGGCCACCTTCCGCGGCTCACCATGAAGATTCGGGCACCTGGAGTCCGTACGGTGCTTGGTAATCTTGGACCGGGACTGGCAGGGCTTGGCGTTTTTCAAATCATGACGATCGCCAATACGTTTTTCGCGGCTCGGTTACCGGAGGGCACCCAGACCTATATTTGGAACAGTGATCGAATTTTGGAGCTTCCCCAGTCAATCATTGCCATTAGCCTTGGGACGGCGTTGTTGCCGACATTTTCAAGGCTGCTTGCGAAGGGTGATAAACCGGGATTGCTAAAGACTGCGAATGAAGCGATGCGCACGATGCTTTTTTTAGCCCTTCCTAGCGCCATCGGGATGTACTTCCTGGCATTCCCCATTATCGCTGTTTTGTTTATGCGTGGACAATACGGCGTCGCTGACGTGACGACGACCGCGGCAATCGTCCAAGTGTATTCAGTTCTACTGCTGGTTTCTAGCTTAGCGAAGGTCACGGTTCCTGGATTTTACGCTATGAAAAACACTTGGTTACCGGCGGCGCTGGCAGCGGTTTCTCTCGTTGTGCATTTGCTTTTGGCACAAGCTTGGGTGGATCAATATGGGGTGATCGGCCTTGCGGGAGCAACCGCGATCTCTGGCAGCTTAAATATGCTGATGCTGCAGTTTGCCTTTCGCTACATGATCGGCCCAATTGGCATGAGAGAGATCTTTTTCTCGGTCTTTAGAATGATTCCAGGGCTAATCGCATTGTCCGTGGTGCTTAAATATCTTTATCCCGTTGTGGTCTCGGTGCTTAGTCCCGCGGGGGAAACTTTAGCTCGCGTGGTGGCCTTGAGTTTATCGATCGCGCTCGGCGTGATTGTTTATTTTGGTGTCACAAGAGTTTGCCAATGCCCGGAAGCAATTAGGACTTTACAGATTTTGCAGCGCCGGCGGAAGTCGGCGGGACCTTAATTAACAACGGACAATTGTAAGTGGCGCGACTCTCAAACGTCGTTTCACCGGTGATCTTCGTCCGCCGCCAATGCTTAGAACGGGTGAAGGAAATTCCGTCTGTCGACTGACGGCGCCTCAGAGCAGTGTAATCATAATGATCGTAAGTTTCATCGCGTAGCAAAGTCTGGCCATTGTCGGCCGTGCGGTCAAAATCCGGGCTCAACGCGGAAGTATAGGGCCTGGCTTCCAAGGTTAAAACTTCCATGTGAATCATTTCATCTTTGGCAGTCGTAACGATGAACATAACTTCGGCTGCTTTCAGGTCATTTGTAAAAACATGAAGTGTGCAAATGCCCCTCGTAATGGTTTCAGCGCCTATGTAAGTGCCCAGGAACCCAGAGCTCGCCTCAGCAAGTGCGCTAAAGGATGAAATAAGCAGTGATAGAAATAAAAAACGAAAAGGCATAAGCGAGGATAGTACCCAAAATCGCATCACCATGGACACTGTCATTATTACCTTCGGGCGAGATGGCCGGGAGCCGCTTGAGCGGTAGGATAAACAACGATTTCTTGAACATTAACGTGCTTCGGCCGCGATAGGCTCCACGCCACGGTCTCGGCGATGTCCTTTGCGCTCAACGGTTCGAAGCCTTCATAAACGGCCTGGGCTTTTTCAGAGTCCCCTAAGCGCACTTGGCTAAATTCCGTTTCTACCATTCCCGGGACGATTTCTGTGACGCGAACCCCGGTGCCGAGTAAATCTAGCCTTAACGTTTCGTTGATCATGTGAAGCGCGGCCTTCGACGAACAGTAAACATTGCCACCTGGATAGGCCCAGCGGCCAGCCACTGAGCCGATGTTAATGATATGGCCAGATTTGTTCTTTATCATCTCCGGCAAAACCATCCGCGTGAGCCTAAGAACCGCCATGACGTTGGTTTCCAGCATCACGCGCCAATCGTCTTCGGAGCCGGATTGAAGCGGAGCGGTGCCTTTCGCGAGTCCTGCATTGTTGACGAGGACATTAGTTTTTGCGAGGTCTTCGTGGTTTGCTTTCGCGAAAATTTTCACGGCCTCGGAGTTTGTGAGGTCGAGGGCATTCCACTGGGCTTTTACTTTTCCCTGGGCGTTAATTTTTTCCGCAAGTTTGATTAGTCGATCCTCTCGTCTTGCGATCAACCAAACATTATGACCGTTAGCGCTTAAATGCTCCGCGCAAGCCTCGCCGATGCCAGCACTTGCGCCTGTGATGAGTGTCCAATTCATTTCTTTTGTTCCGCCCGTTTTGATTTTTGCCAATAAGCTTCAAGTTCATCGGTAGAAGTTTCTTGCGGATCTTTGCCGTCCGCTTTTAAAAGGTCCTGCATACCGATAAATCGCGCTTCAAATCTTTGATTTGTGTTGCGTAGGGCTTGCTCTGCATCGGTACCCAAGTGACGGGCCAGTTGCGCGAGAGAAAAAAGCAAATCGCCGAGTTCCGCGGTTTTTTCAGTCTCAGTGCCGTTTTGCATGGCCGCCTTTAATTCGCCAAGTTCTTCATCGACTTTGGCGACAACATCTTTTAATTCGGTCCAATCAAAACGGTGTTGCTTCGTTCGCTCGCCGATCTTTTGGCTCGCAAGTAGAGCGGGGAGAGAGGGCGGCAACCCTCCAGTCAGAGGCTTATTGCCTTTTTCTTTAGTTTTGAGTTCATGCCAGTTCGATTTTACTTGTCCGGCATCTTTGACTTTAGTGTTGGCGAACACGTGGGGATGGCGATAAACCATTTTTTTCGCGATACTTTGCACTACGTCTTCGATCGTGAAATCGCCTTTTTGCCGAGCGATTTCTGCATGAAGAACTACTTGCAACAGAACATCTCCGAGTTCTTCGCAGATTCCCTCTTTGTCGTTTTTATCAATCGCTTCGACGAGCTCGGCCGTTTCCTCGATCGCATAGCGAGTGAGCGTTTGATGAGTTTGCTCTTTGTCCCAAGGGCAACCGTCGGGTCCTCTTAGGGCCTTCACAATCAATACAAGACTTTCGAACTGACGCAAATCGGTGGGGGCCTGCGGCATCTGTACAAACTCTCCTGTTACGAGGTCGGGGCTAGCTTTTCGTCTAGAATGTATTTAGTCTGAAACGCCGATCAATACTATAGCTGAAAAGCATCATGAGCAAATTGCGTGACTGGGCCCGCATGGGCAAAAAATTTGGCAGTCTGAACGATTTGGGTTTTGAGAAAACCCCTGTGGGTCGCTTTGCGGCTAATTTGGATAAGCGTTGGGACTTACGCCGAACTTCTTACCTCATGCTTTATTGTGTTGTACTGGCATCGCTTATATTTTCCGACATTGATTTTACGTACAGTGTTCGCGCCGGCGAAGTGGCGTCAATGGACATCAAATCGCCAGTGAACCTGGAGCTGGTGGATGAAGCTGCGACGGAAGACAAGCGCCGCACAGCGGAAGAGGGTGTCGCGCCGGTTTTTGATTACGATCCCAATGCCTATGAGCAAACTTTTACGAACGTTTACCGCTCTTTTCTTACGATGCGACGGCTCGCGCGCACGACTGTTTGGCCCACGAGCCCGGCGAAGCTCGAAGAAGCGGTCAAGGACTTCATGGTCAACCAAACGACATTTGAAACTGAAATCGGCCGATCGATTCCGTTGCAATTGTTTGAGTGGCTGTCTGAGAATCGATTTTCCGCGCGCATTGAAAACGTTTTAATTCGTGCTTTGGCGAAGTGGTCCAATGGGCGGCTCGTCGATGGAGGTCTAAAACATCTGCGTGATACGAACGAGGAAGTGATCGTCAGAGTTTTACGACCGAGCACCACGGGCGAAGAGTACGCGGTTAATCGCGAAGATTTGCAAGATATCGGCAAGCTCGGCGATTTCAACTTGGATGACGTGCGAGGTGCTGCCACTTTGGATGCACGGGAGCTGCGCCAGGTGATGTCGTTAGCTCATATTTTACTGACACCAAATTTGACGATCAATTTGAAGGAAACCGAGGATCGCCGCAGAAAAGCGCGTGAAACCGTGCCCCCGGAGAACCGCCGCATTACGAAGAATCAAGTGATCGTAAGCGAAGGTGCCGTGATTCAGCCGATTCACATGGCCATTATTCGGGAGATCGAAGATTTAAATTCCGCGCGCAATAGCAAACTGATTTCTTTGGTCGCGGCGTTGTTGTTTGTGACGTTGATATTAGTTTGTTTGTCATACATGAGGCGCTTTACCGCAAACAAAGTGAACGTCACGAACAAAGAGCTAGCCGCAATGGGGACTGTGGCAATCATTGTGGTTTTGATTACGAAAATGTTCTTGGTCTTAACTGATCATGTCGTGATGGCTAAGCTGGGTGGGGGAGTAGTGCCTCCGTCAGCGCTACTTTATCTAGCGCCGGTTGCGACAGGTTCAATGCTCGTTGGGTTGTTAGTTACGTCGGGGGAGATTGTTTGGCTCTTTACGATGTTCTTGGGAACTGTTTTAAGTTTTCTGGTTGATATGAATTTTGGCTTTTTGTTAGTGTCGATCATCGGTGGAATCGCCGGCGGCCGTGGAGTGTTCGGCTGTAAACAGCGAACGGACATTTACCGCGCGGGTTTGCGCGTGGGATTAATCGCAGCGGTGACGATCTTTTTGGTGACCTTGCTGCAACAGCTGGGCGACTCGAAGCTATTAACATCACTTCTTTGGAACGTGCCGGCCGGATTTGTGTCTGGTATTATCGCCTCTGTGCTGACCATGGGGATCGTGCCAATATTGGAATCTGCATTTAATTTCACAACCGACATTAAGCTTCTTGAGTTAGCAAGTCTAAACCACCCGGTTATGAAGGAAATGATTGTTAAAGCGCCGGGCACTTATCATCATAGCCTTGTGGTAGGCAGTATGTGTGAGGCTGCGGCCGAGGAGATCGGTGCGAATCCGTTGTTAGCGAAGGTGATGGCTTACTATCATGACATCGGTAAAACGGAGCACGCCCAGTATTTTATAGAGAACCAACGGCCCGGACAAAATCCGCACGATCATATTTCGCCAAACATGAGTAAGACGGTCTTGATCGCGCACGTCAAGGACGGGGCGGAGATGGGTTTCAAACACCGTTTGGGAAAACCAATTATTGATGGAATTTTGCAGCATCATGGAACGACTTTAATTTCATTCTTCTACAATAAGGCAATGGAAGAGGGGGATCCAGACACCTCGCGAGTGAACGAGGAAGATTTCCGCTATCCGGGGCCGAAACCACAGTTTAGAGAAGCGGCACTGGTCATGCTTGCCGACTCGATTGAAGCCGCGGCGCGCTCGCTGGATGAGCCCACCACTGGTCGCTTACAAAACATCGTTAAAAACGTGATCCAGAATAAGTTTTTGGATGGGCAGCTGGAGGAGTGCAATTTAACTTTAAAAGATCTCACTGTGATTGAAGCGGCTTTTAAGCGGATTTTGCTGAGCATTTATCATCACCGCATCGAATACCCGATGAAGTATTCGGCCGCGTCACCTCGCGCAAAAGATCGCAAAGGCCACACCGCCGGATGAAGAATCTGACGTTTGTAAACCAATCCAAAATGAGAATGCCGAAAGCCTTTGTACAGAAGTGGATCGCGGCTATGGAACAGGCTCTGCCGTCGCGCGACCGCCGTAAGGTTTTAGCGGGATCGATGACAGTTGTGTTTTTGGATGCCGCCGCCGCCAAGCGTTTGAATAAGAAGTTTCGGGGTCGCGATTATGCCACGGACGTTTTAAGTTTTCCGGGCATGGAGTCGGGTTGGCTGGGTGAATTGGTAATTTGTCCGCAAGTGATCGAGCGCCAAGCCCGCGAGCACGAGTTGTCGTTTAAAACCGAGCTCGGTTACATGGTGCTTCATGGGTTACTTCATTTGCTTGGGTATGATCACGAGACCTCGCGGCGTGAGGAACTTCGCATGATGCGCCTGCAAGATAAAATTTTTGCTGTGCTTCGAGATAAATTCTAGTCGCGCACTTGTACGCGCAAATTCAATTTAAATTTTAGTCCGTTGTTTGCACTTCTATTTTGGCGCGGCGCTGGGAAACTTCTGGTGTTGCAGTGGCTGGATTTCAGTCCGGAATTGTCCGGATTTCGGATGGAGGAGTGGCAAATGGATCTAACAAGTTTGACAGATGAAAATTTATTGAAGCGCACGGAATCGATCGCGGGAAATTTGAGAATTGCGACTACGGCGTTGCTGCATCATTTGTCGGAGGTCGAGAGGCGGAGGTTGTTTGCGAAGGTCGGATGTTCGTCATTGTTTGATTATTGTGTGAGGGCTTTGAAAATGACGGAGGCTCAGGCAGGCCGCAGGGTTGCGGCGTCGCGCGCTTTAAGGGAATTTCCGGAAATTGAGTCGAAGATCAATTCAGGAAGTTTGTCGCTGTCGGCAATTAGTCAGGCGCAGGTTTTTTTCCGTAATGAAACTAAGGCTGAAATGCCTCTGGATAACGTTGACCGACGGGATATTTTGCAGCAATTGGAAAACAAAACGACCCGGCAAGCCGAGAAATTTCTTTTGGCTCGCAGTTCGAGACCTGAAGAATTCATTAAAGAAAGAATCCGACAGGTATCGAAATCTATTACAGAGATCAAATGCGGTGTCGATGAAGAGACGATGGATAACTTAGCTCGATTACGAGAGATTTGGTCCTATGAAATTCCAGATGCAAATCACTCGCAGTTGATTAAAAAGAGCAGCCGATTTTGTCGGGAAAAGCTCGACCCTGATTTGAAGACAGTAAAGGCACGAAAAGATTCTCAACACGCTGCTTCTCCGGCGCCGGAGATGCAGCGCGTAACCAAAACCGGAGAACTCGGGGGGCAACTTGGGTCACCGGCAGGAGAGGACCAACCTGCGATTCCTACGTCAGGCGAGACCAGTGAAAAAGTGATCCTTAAGAATCCGCGGCCCTCAAGGTACATTCCCGCCAGTGCGCGAGACGAAGTTTGGCGGCGGGACAAAGCGATCTGTACTTTTGTTGACCCTGAGAGCGGGCGGCCCTGCCTATCAAGATATCGCCTAAATATCGATCACATTGTCCCGTTTGCCAACGGAGGCACGAATACGGCGGATAATCTTAGACTGCGGTGCTTCGCTCATAATCAGTGGCACGCGATGCAGAGTTTTGGCCCGGAGGTGCTGAAGTTTGGGGTGAAGGCTCGGGATTAGGAAAGGTTCGGGATTGGGAGGGCTCGGGCCGCCTTAGGCCTGACTTGCTTCGCCCGAATGAGTTTGTTAGATTCAGCGCTCACCCAGTTCAGAGGTAAAAACGTTGTCATTGGTCACCGAACTCTCCGATGTGCGCACGCAAATCACCGGGCTTAAAAAGAACTCCGAAGAGCTTCGGAGGTATCTTTGACATCGACGCAAAAGCCAAACGCCTCGACGAGCTAGAGAATAAGTCCCAGGATCCGACGGTCTGGAACAATCACCGGGAAATGCAGAAAATAAACAAAGAGAAAGTGCTTCTGGGAAAGTCGGTAGCGGATTGGCGCGATCTCACCAGACGAACCGATGACGCCAATGTGCTGCTCGACATGGCGGCTGACGCGCAAGATGAAGACACGTTTAGAGAAGTAAAAACGGAAGTCGCCGCTCTCAAAGCAATTGCGGCGGATCTAGAATTAAAGAGCTTGCTCAGTCACGAAATGGATGGAAACAGCACTTATCTCAGCATCAATTCAGGGGCGGGCGGAACGGAAGCGCAGGATTGGGCTGAGATGCTTTACCGGATGTACATTCGCTATGCGGAAAGCCATGGCTATCGGCTTGAGACGATGGAGCTTTCCGAAGGGGATGGGGCGGGAATTAAATCGGCGACACTTCTCATCGAAGGTCCCTATGCTTACGGACATCTTAAAGCAGAAAATGGTGTGCACCGGCTAGTGAGAATTAGTCCCTATGATTCCAATGCCAGACGCCACACGAGTTTCGCGAGCGTTTACTGTTGGCCAGAAATCGATGACGATATCAAGATTGAAATTCGCGATGAGGACCTCAAGGTCGATACCTACCGCGCCAGTGGTGCAGGTGGACAGCACGTGAACCGAACGGATTCGGCCGTGAGGATTACGCATATGCCGTCAGGGATTATTGTCACGTGCCAGATGGAGAGGAGCCAGCACTCCAACCGCGATAAGGCGATGAAAATGCTCAAGGCCCAGCTTTATGAAAAAGAAGAAGAGGCACGGCAAAAGAAACTGGACGAAATGGCCTCTGGCAAAATGTCGAATGAGTGGGGAAGTCAAATTAGATCTTACGTGCTTCACCCTTATCAACTGGTCAAAGATCACCGCACTGATTTTGAATCGATGACACCAAACTTGGTGCTTGATGGAAAACTTGACGACTTCATACACGCTTACTTAAGACAAAAGGCGTTAGCCGCAAAAGGTGGCGCGTGAAGGCTTCGGTCTTTATCGGCTGGCGATACCTAAGAGCGGGTCGCGGTCTTATGAATGTTTCTACCATTCTTTGTTTGGTCGGAATGATTATCGGTGTGGGCTCGCTGGTTGTTGCGATGGCGGTTGTGAGCGGTTATGCCACTACCCTTAAACGAAGTGTGATCGACGTGACTTCACACATGGTCGTATCGAGGCCAACCGGCCAAGAATCGCCTGCGGAATTTAAGGATCTTCTCTTAAGTGTCGGCGATTTTGTGGCCTATACACCGTATGTTTTTCTCGAGGCCGTGCTGGCGCACGAAGGGCATATCTCTGGAGTGGCGGTCGAAGGGGTGGAAGAGTCCACGGTTCATCAAGTTCTTAAACTTGAGAACCGGCTAAGGGCAGGCGAATTTAATCTTTCGCCAAAAGAAGATGCCTCAGCGGCACTTATTGGAAAAGGCTTAGCGGTTAAGCACGGACTTAAAGTCGGTGATGGCTTTAAAGTCGTGCTGCCTGTGAGTGCTGAGTTTGACCGAGGCCGCGTTAAACCGCGCATCTCCCGATTTTTCGTAAGTGGGATTCTCGACATGGGACGGTATGATTTTGATGAACGCTATATTCTCACTGATTTAAAAACCGCCCAGAAGTTCGCGCAAATTGGTGATCGTGTGACTGGTTATCGGTTTCGTCTAAAAGATGACGACCGGGCTTTAACCTTGGCTCCGGAATTGGAGCGGCGTTTTCATCCGCGCTACGTCGTAACCACTTGGTATGACGTAAACCAAAATCTTTTTCGCGCTGTGGATTTGGAAAAGCCAGTCATCTTCTTCGTGCTTCTCGTGATTGTGGTGGCCGCGGCATTTAATATTGCAAGCACCATGTTTGTCAGTGTGATCCGGAGGTTCCGTGACATAAGTGTATTAAAGGCCATGGGCGCGACGCATGGAACGATCATGGCGATCTTTTCCGTGCAGGGACTTTTAATTGGCGTTGTGGGTTCGATTCTTGGCGTACTTTTTGGCCTGCTCGCTTGTGCCGTGTTTATGCTTGTGCAAAACACTTGGGGAATATTGCCGGGTGAGGTTTACAAGATTGATAAAGTGTATTTGGAGTTGCGCTTTTGGGATTTGGCCGCCATTCTTTTTGCGGCTTGGACGATCTCGTTGATTGCGACGTTGGGTCCGGCGCGCAAAGGGGCAAAGCTGCCACCAGTTGAAGGGTTGAGGTACGAATGATTTCCGCCCGCCAGGTTTCAAAATCTTTTGTGCAAGGCTCGCGCGAGCTGAAGATTTTAAAGGGTCTCTCGCTAGAGCTTGGCGAAGGTGATGACGTTTGTATTTTAGGATCGTCAGGGGCGGGGAAAAGCACGTTTCTCCATATTCTTGGAACGCTTGAACGCCCGACATCGGGTCAGATTCTTTACAAGGGAGAAGATCTCTTCGCGCGCAGCGACGATGCTTTGGCTAAATTTCGTAATCAAACCTTGGGTTTTGTTTTTCAGTTTCATTATCTTTTGAGCGAATTCACGGCGCTAGAGAACGTTATCATGCCGGGCCGAATCGGCGGACTGGATCCGCAGGAGTGTAAAACCAGAGCTGAGCGCTTGCTCGCGATGCTTGGCCTCACGGCGCGCTCAACCCACTACCCCTCTGAGATGAGCGGTGGAGAGCAACAGCGAGTGGCGATTGCTCGTGCCCTGCTGTGTCAGCCAGCAATTCTTTTGGCCGATGAACCAACCGGTAATTTGGACACTCAGAACGCTAAACTGATTCAAGATCTGTTTTTTGACCTCAAGCGAGAATTTAAGCTGACCGTGGTCGCAGTTTCTCACGACACCCAGTTTGCCGCGAGATTTTCGCGGCAGCTGAAGATGGCCGATGGAGTTTGGGCCCTGGAGAGATTTTGACATCTTTTAGATTTCGAGCTAGGCTACCCGAATTAAATTGTTAAGTCCTCAAAAAGACTAGGGAATTCCAGCGTTGAAGCAGGCCATCGTCGCTCTCTTTTTTGTCCTCCCGGTGATTGCCGCTGAGGCTCAATCTGCCCCTAAAAGACCAGCCGCCCAAGTCGCGCAGGCGATCGTGGGCGAAATCACCATCAAAGGAAATAAAAAGATCGAGGCGGAGGCGATTCGCTCGAAACTTGTCACAAAAGTCGGCGGGATTTATTCCGACGCGAACATTCGACAAGATGTGATTGAACTGTTTAATGCCGGCTTCTTTTATGACGTTCAGGTCGACCGCGACGACGTCGGTGGCAAAGCCAATTTAACATACATCGTAGTTGAAAAGCCGTCGGTTGCGGAGGTGAAATTCTCCGGGAATGAGGAAGTGGAAGACGATGAGCTAAGAGAGGCCTCGGGCCTTAAGGCTTACGAACTTCTTGATCTCACGAAAGTCAGTGAAGCGATTGAGAAGATTGAAAAACTATATGAGGATAAAGGTTACTTTCTAGCTCGCGTGACCCAAAAAGTGGAACCGGGCCCGACGGCGGACCAAGTCCTCCTAAATATAAACGTCAATGAAAATGAAAAAGTGAAAGTGAAGCGCATAACTTTCCTCGGGAATCAGAAAATTCCTAGCGGTAAGTTAAAGGCTGGGATGCTCACGCAAGAGGGCGGGTTCTTTAGTTTCGTGTCTGGCTCAGGGGCTTATAAGCAAGAAGCATTCGAGCGTGACGTCCAAATGTTGAACTACCTTTATTTTAATGAAGGCTATGTTCAGGTCAAAGTTGATCGCCCCCAGGTGTATGTAACGCCCGACAAAAAAGGGATTTACATCACAATTAGGGTTGATGAGGGCGAGCAGTTCCAAGTCGGGAACGTTGATTTCGCCGGGGATCTTTTGTTTTCAAGTTCCGAGCTATTTGAAATTACCAACATCGAAGATGCGGGCTTGTTTAAGTACGAAACTTTACAAAATGATTTGCGGGACGTACAGGCGAAGTACGGGGATTTAGGGTATGCGTTCGCGAACGTGATTCCACGGACTAGAGTCAGAGAGCAAGACCGCGAAGTCGATATCACGTTTGAAATTGATAAGGGAAATAAGGTTTACATCGGCAAGATTAACGTCATCGGCAATACGAAGACGCGGGATAAAGTCGTTCGCCGAGAACTTCGAATTCGCGAGGGCGAGCTTTACAACGAAACTCGCAAACGGGAGTCCTTCGACAACGTAAAGCGACTTGGTTACTTCGAAGAAGTCACGTTTAACGTAAAGACGCCTAAGGGCCGAAACGACATTATTGATTACGACATTCAGGTGAAGGAGCGCAATACGGGAACGATTCAGGTTGGCGCGGGCTATTCTAGCTTCCAAGGTTTCGTATTGAATGGCCAAGTGAACCAGATCAACTTGTCTGGTCGTGGGCAAAAGTTGGGAGCGTCCATTGATATCAGCAAAAAACAATCTTTGTTTAAGCTGTCATTTACGGAGCCTTATTTTAACGACACCGAATGGTCTCTCGGCGGCGATCTTTATCAAAGCCGCAGGTCGCTCACAGAATATTCTGAAACAAAAAAAGGTGCGGCTGTTCGAGTGGGTCACCCATTGGCGCCTTATTTAGATGGATTCTTGAGATATAAATTGGACGACACGGAACTTAAGCTTCCGTCGGATGGCGATAGTCAATTGTTCCCCGTGAACACAGCGAATGGTCTAACAAGTTCAGCCACAGCGACTTTGGAATATGACAAACGCGATGATCGCTTCGCACCGAGCAAGGGAGCGTTTGGCAGCTTATCACTTGAGTATGCGGGGCTTGGTGGTGACAAGAAGTACACCAAAGGCTTTGCCAATTACCGCTTCTATAAAAAGGTATTTTGGGACGTGGTTTGGCGGAACAACTTGGCGTACGGATTTATCTCGTCTAACGAAAGAGGGGTAGACGTTCCGTTTAACGAATTGTTCCTCCTTGGTGGCGCAAATAGCTTACGGGGATTTGATTGGTACTCCATCGGTAAACGTAGGCGATCTACAGTGGCGTTCAACAAGGCTATTGGGCAGGGAATGACAATTGCGGAAGCCGAACTCGCCGCCTTAAGGCCCTTTGGAGGAATGCAGCAGCTTTACTATAACCTAGAGTTCCAATTCCCGTTGATCAACGAAGCCGGTATTAAAGGTGTCGTTTTCTATGATATCGGGGATGCCAACGATCAGCTGGAGATTTCCGAGATTCGCCAGAACGTGGGCTTTGGGTTCCGCTGGTTTTCGCCCATCGGGCCGCTCAGATTTGAGTGGGGATTCCCACTTGAGCGCCGTTCTAAGTTTAATGAAGACCCGGTCAACTTCCAGTTTGCCATCGGCTCACCGTTCTAAAACGGCTGAAGTTTTTTTAGGGCGTTGCCTCGGCGCAAAGCTTAAGTCTATATTATGAGCCGAAGTAATTTTGACTGCCACCAAAGCGAAGGAGCTTAAAGGACATGTTGGGGATAAAGTGGATCACGTTAGTTTTGGCCATGATGTTGGGAACCGCGGCCACTGCCGAAGTTAAGATCGGCTACGTCGATATGCAGAAAGCCATTCAAGAGACGAGCGCTGGTAAGAAAGCGAAAAAAGAACTCGAAGAGGCTTTCAATAAAAAGAAAAAGGAACTCGAGAAAAAAGAAGCGGATTTGAAAAAGATGAATGAAGACTTCGAGAAGAAGTCGATGGTTTTGACCGACGACGTGCGCGCAAAAAAGCAACAAGAGCTTCAGGGCGAAATGCTTAAGTACCGCGACATGGTGGGCAAAAGCCAAATGGACATTCAAAAGCAAGAGCGTGAGCTCACCACTCCGATCATCGAATCTTTAAGAAAAAATCTGACGGCGATTGCTGAAAAAGAAGGCTTCACGGTCATCTTGGAAAAATCAGAACAGAGCGTTCTGTGGGCCAAGAAAGACATCGATCTGACTCCTCGTTTGATCGAAGAGTTTGAAAAAGGAAAGAAAAAGTAGGTCTTTGATGGAAACCGGAAAACAAGTATTAGACGTAACGGCAATCTTACCGCACCGGTTTCCTTTTATTTTTATCGATAAAATTATTGAAGTGACTGAAGGGCCCACGCCGCCGTCGCGCGTGGGACGTAAAGCCATTTGCACGAAGAATGTCAGCTGGAACGAAGATTTTTTTAATGGTCATTTTCCTGGTCGCCCGGTGATGCCGGGAGTCCTGGTGATTGAAGCGATGGCCCAAGCCGGGTGCGTGGCCTTTAGCCGTAATACCGATCCAAAGATAGATGTTGCTATTGCCTCCATTCGCGATGCGCGCTTTCGCCGTCCCGTAGTTCCGGGCGATGTCTTAAGAATAACGGCCGAGATTGTACGCGATCGAGGGCAGATGCTTGTTATCAAGTGCGAGGCTCACGTGGATAACCAGTTGGTGGCAGAGGCTGAGATCTTGGCCGCAATTACCCTTAAAGGTCATTAAGAGGAGTCATTACGAATGGCTATTCATCCCTCCGCCGTGATCTCGCCGCGCGCTGATATCGCGCCAGATGTTGAGATCGGCCCGTTTGCAGTTATCCAAGGTAAAGTCACCATCGGTTCGGGCACCCGAATTGAATCTCACGCGGTTGTTGGGCATGAGTTCGGTGAAGTCGTGATTGGTAAGAATAATCACTTTTTATCAGGCGCCTCCGTCGGGGGACCGCCGCAGGATTTATCTTATAAGGGCGAAGTGACCAAACTGGAGATGGGCGATAACAATACCGTGCGTGAATATGCGACCATCAACTGCGGCACCGTTAAGGGCGGGGGTGTCACTAAAATCGCAAACGGCTGCATGTTCATGGCGTACGTGCACGTCGCTCATGATTGTGAAATGGGCGATAACGTGATCATCGCGAACACGACTAATTTTGCGGGGCACGTGATTGTCGGCGACAATGTTCGTATCGGAGGAGTTTGCGCCTTTAATCAATTCGTTAAAGTTGGACGATTCGCCTACATTGCGGGCGCCAGCAACGTGAATAAAGATGTCCTTCCCTACACTATGGTTCAAGGAATGGGCGAGTACGCCGTATCGCGCGCCACCAATAAAGTAGGATTAGAGCGGGCGGGCTTTGCAAAAGAGGAAGTTGATAATATTCATCGTGGGATTCGAGCGCTTCTAATGGGAAATCGCACAATTGAAGAGGCGTTAGAGTTAATTCAAAAAGAGTGCACTCCAAGTCCAAACATCGAACATTTGGTGCAGTTTGTTCGCAGCTCAGAGCGCGGGATTGCCCGATGAGTAGCAAAGTCAGAGTTGCTGTCGTAGGCGTAGGTCATCTTGGCCGTTTTCATGCGCAAAAATATAAAGCGTTGAGCAGTGAAGTCGACTTCATTGCCGTTTGTGATTCGAGAGTGGATCATGGGCAAGCGATGGCGCAGGAATTTGGCGTCAAGTATGTGCAAAACGCGAAAGATTTAATTGGTTTAGTTGATGCTGTCACGGTGGCGGCGTCCACTCCGGCACACTATGAGCTCGGGAAATTGCTTTTGAAGAGTGGCATTCATGTTCACATGGAAAAGCCGCTGACGAGCACCAGCATAGAGGGCGAAGAGCTCTGCAAGATCGCGGAGGAGAAAAAAGTTTGCCTTCAGGTAGGACACATCGAGCGCTTTAATCCAGCGCTTATTTCCGCAAGAGAGAAGCTGCATAAACCACTTTTTATCGAGTGCCACAGGCTTGCGCCGTTTAAGCCAAGAAGCGTCGACGTTGATGTTGTTTTGGACGTGATGATTCATGATCTTGATGTGATTCTATCGCTCGTGAAAAGTGCGCCAGTGAAAGTGTCGGCCGTGGGAACGCCGGTGATTACGAAGAAAATCGATATTGCGAACGCGCGAGTTGAATTTGCCTCCGGCACAGTCGCTAATATTACGGCGTCTCGGGTGTCCCAGAATACCCAAAGAAAATTCAGAATTTTCCAGCCCGATCAATATATGTCGATCGACTTTAACAGCGGGGAAGTGAACCTGCTCACCAAGACTGGCGAGTGGAACGAGGGCGAGATACCCTTGGACGCGGAAGCTTGGAACCTGGAAAAAGGCGATGCGCTTCTCGCAGAAACGAAATCCTTTATTGCGGCCGTGCGTGGTGATCATCCTGTGGTGGTTAGTGGTCGTGACGGGTTGCTGGCGTTAAGGCTTGCGGAGGATATTCTCAATGACATCCACCAGCGGCTCTCATGAAATAATGATTGTCGCGGCGGAAGCGTCGTCGACGCTTTACGCGCAACGTTTGCTCGAGCATTGGAGCGAGCGCAAAGTCCCGGTCAAAGCTTTTGGCATCGGCAGTCGGCAGATGGAAGCTTTGGGTTTTGAAATTCTCGGCCGCTCGGAAGAGCTCGCGGTCGTGGGCTTACAGGAAGTGCTCGCTCATTGGGGCGAAATTAAAACGGCATTTCACTCTTTAGTTGAGGAAGCAAAAAAACGAAAGCCCGCGGTAGCATTGCTCCTTGATTACCCCGATTTTAATTTGCGATTGGCAAAGAAGCTTAAAGCGATCGGAATCCCAGTTGTTTATTATATTTCGCCGCAAGTTTGGGCTTGGCGGCAATCACGTGTGCATCTAATTCGTAAAGTCGTTGATAAGATGCTGGTGCTTTTTCCGTTTGAAGTGGATTTTTATAAACGTTTTGGCGTACCCGTTGATTTTGTGGGACATCCCTTGCTTGACGAACTTGACGATGAACTTTTTGATGAACGGGAAATACAAAAGCGCCGACTGAAGTACAACATCATGCCGCAGGATATCGTCTTGGCTCTGATGCCGGGCTCGCGCAAATCCGAGTTAAAACATCATTTGGTGACCCAGCTTGAAGCGGCGAGAGTGCTTAAACAAACTCGGCCAAATTTAAAGGTCGTGCTTTTAGTCGCACCGACATTCTCCAAAGCAGAGCTTCAAGCGTTGTTGCCACCGTTTGATCTGCCGCTGATTATCGTGAAAGACGAACCGTTCCCGATGATCTCTATTGCGGACGTCGTACTTTGTGCTTCGGGGACCGCGACTTTAATGGTGGGATTAATGAATAAGCCTATGGTCGTCATGTACAAGATGAACACCATGACGGCGTGGATTGCTAAACGATTCGTGCGATCTACGGCGCATTTTGGCTTGATCAATTTGGTTCTTGGCGAGCGTGCCGTCCCTGAACTTTTCCAAGGCGAGGCTGACGTCCAAGGACTTGTAAAAGCCCTAAGCCCGATGTTGGATCATGAGGGCGAGAGGCGAATGATGGCAGCAAAGCTGAATTCAGCGCGCACTCGTTTAGGCGACAAAGGGGCAACCGCCCGAGTTGCCGCGACTTTGGAGACGATGTGGTTAAACCTGTGAGACCAGCACTAAAACCCTTTGGCCAGCTTTACGCGCAGGTAATGGACTGGCGAAACCGCATGTACGATAAGCAATGGCTTGAAACCATCGATGTCGGATGCCCTGTAGTGAGTGTGGGTAACATAACTGCCGGTGGCACGGGTAAAACTCCGGTTGTCATGAGTGTGGTGGAAAGACTTAAAAGCATGGGGTTAAGGCCTGCGGTCGTTAGCCGTGGGTACAAAGGCAACTTCACAGGTGTGCAGCAAGTGACGTTGGATCGGAAGAATCCAGCGAAATGGTACGGCGACGAACCTGTTTTAATTAAAACTAGATTTCCTGAAGTACCGGTTTTTGTTGGCATCGACCGCGTGCTTGCCGCAAGAGAGGCGATGTCGGTTGCAAAACCAGATGTACTGGTGGCGGACGATGCTTTTCAACACCGTAGACTCGCACGCAAGCTTGATATTCTTGTGATCGACTCCACTCAAGATCCAGAATCCATGTTGCCGCTGCCCTGGGGATTAGGGCGTGAGGCCGTGAGCGGACTTAAACGCGCTCAGCTGGTTGTTTTAACAAAAGTAAATTTATCATCAGCTGAATTAATGGATGCTTGGTCAAGAGCAATCAAAAGTTCTGGCACTAAGGCCGAAGTGATGCGAATGGCGTATCGCTCGGCCGGGCTTTTCGACGTAAATGAGAAACCCATTTTAAGGGAAAGCATTGGCTCTGTTATGGTGACGGCCGCCATTGGGCAACCGGAAGCGTTTGTGACATTGATCGAGAGAGAACTCGGGCTTACCGTGCGGGACCGAATGTTTTTCGCCGACCATCATTTTTTTAAAAAAGAAGATTTGAACCGCATTTTGAGAAAAATGGATGCGAAAGAAAATCTTTTCGTCACCGAAAAGGATGCGGTCAAAATCAAGGCGATCGATCATCCATTGCTTGAAAGGCTAGTGGTTGTGCCGGTTAAGCCAGAGTGGCTCGATGGCACGGAGACACTGGACGATGCGCTGGCTAATTGCACGACTTAGGATTTTTCCTTGGATTTTGCACAAATCGCCGTGGCGCGTGGAAAAATTCATTGGCATTTGCCTCGGTATTTTTTGGTACGATATTTTAAGAATTCGCCGCAATGTCGTAATCAATAATCTTGGAATCGCTTTCCCTGAGAAACCACTAAAAGAACGCGTTAAGCTTGGCCGTAAAGCTATGATCGAATTTTGCATCGGCATTGTGCAGTATTCTCATATTCCATTTTTAGAGAAGAAATCTCTCGATCGGTTTTTTATCATTGAGGGCTTGGAGCATTTGCGCCAAGGAGTGGAAAAGGGTCGTGGGGTTTTAATGATGACGCTTCATTTAGGAAATGGTGATTTTGCTGTGTCGGGGCTTGGACTAAATGGCTTGCCGGTCCATCTTGTGTCTAAGGAAATGAACGCTAGCTGGCTTAACGACATGTGGTTTGGAATGCGGCAACGGGTTGGTGTTCGATTTATCCCGCCTCGGAACAGCGCTTTCGCGATTTTGAAAGCTTTGAAACGTAAAGAAATCGTTATTTTTGTTAATGACCAATTTACGGGCCCGCCGATCGGTATTAAAGCCAGATTTTTCGGCACGGACGCGGGCACCGCCCTAGGATTAGCGTCGATGGCAGAACGCTCAGGGGCGGCCTTGATCCCGGTTTACAATTTACGCCTGAGCGACGGTCGGATCCGCATCGTTTTCGAGGCTGAAATTCCTTGGGAATCCAAGGGCAGCCATGAGGAAAGTTTAGCGCATATGACGCAGGTGTATAATGATCGCCTGGAACAATATGTTAGACTCTGTCCCGAACAGTGGATGTGGCTGCATAAAAGGTGGAAGCTGTTTAAGCACTAAATTATGAAGCGAACGAGCCGGATTCTTATTCTAATTTTCATCATGGGCTTTTTTACCGCCTGTGCGTCGAGCATTATGGAATACGACAAATCTGACGATCTCAAAAAGAACAACGAGTACGAAAAGAAAATTAAGGTGAAGGAACTTCCCCCGGAGCCGGCACCGGTAGAAGCCACCACGATTCAAGCTGTTGTGGTGAGTCCAAAGGGCGTTAAAGTAAAGCCGCCGTCAAAGGCAGCGAAATTTAAAACGGAAGTGACCGTGAAAGATGAAAAGCACTTGCCCGAAATCGAAGATGCTGAAGGGTTCATTGGCCGTCGTCCGGTTGTGGATCCTTTCCACGTTGGCGAGAAAGTCACACTTGCCCTGTCGTATTTTAATATGGTCGCGGGCTATTTGGACTTAGAAGTTCTTCCCTTCGTCGAAGTGAATGGCAGTCGTTCTTACCAATACCGGGTCACCGCGAAATCGAATTCTTTATTTTCCAAATTCTATGCCGTCGACGACAGCGCGACCACGTATGTCGACTACAGCACTATGTTGCCGTTTGATTTCACAATGTCCGTAAAAGAGACCAAGCAGCTAGCTGATATTCGTAGCGTCTTCGATCATAAAAAATTAAAAGGGAACTATTGGGCTAAGCGCGTTCACAAGGACAAAGGTCCGCGCAATAAGGAGTTAGAATGGGACATCAAGTCGTATTCACAAAATGTGATTAGCGCCATTTTTTATTTACGCAACTTCACGTTGACGGTTGGGAAAAAGCTCCAATTTCGCGTCGCAGATGAAGGTAAAAATGTCGTATTCTCTGCCGAAGTTTTGCGCCGCGAGGAAATCGACACAGAAATCGGCAAATTAAAAACTTTAGTGGTGAAACCCACTCTTGCGGTTGATGGCGTATTTAAGCCCGTCGGCGACATCTTTCTTTGGCTCACGGACGACGATCGCAAGCACCTCGTCCGAATTGAAGCAAAGATCAAAATCGGCACTTTAGTCGGTAAAGTTAAAGCAATCGCCCCGGGCCGCTAAGGCCTTCGGTCGCGTTTTGGTTGTCCGGTCTCTCTTCGGGTTCTTGTTCCAAGGTATTATTGAGGGATGGCAATGACAGGATGTCGGCATTTCTCTGGGTATAAGCCCTGTGGCTTAAACACGCACTGTAACGCGAGTTGCCCGCATGTTTCAGTCGCAAGACCGTATATTTTAATCGTTCATTTAGAAGCCCTAGGCGCGGTCTTACGAGCGACCGCGCTTTTGCCAGCCATCAAGCTAAAATATCCTCGGAGTCACATTACGTGGGTGACGCAAAACCCGGCGCAAAACTTATTAAAGCCGAACCAATTAATTGATCGTGTTCTTACGACTGCACCGGATGATCAACTCGCACTCAAGGCGCTTAAATTTGATATCACTTTGATTTTGGATAAATCTTTGAAGGCCGCTGGCGTTGCGAGCCTTTGCTCTTCGACTGAGACCAGGGGTTTTATGGTTGATCGCGGGACCGGCGCGATATTACCGGCGAATCCGGAAGCGGAAGAGCTTTGGGAATTAGGTTTGTCCAATCACAAGAAATTTTTCGTTAACCAAAAACCAGAAACGCAGTTGCTGACTGAGTCGGTCGGGTTCCAATGGAATCGCGCAGAATATTCGTTGGCAATATCGGCGCAAGAAAATTTAACCGCGCAAACAAGACGGTCCGAGTGGGCACCTAGTGGTGAAACGATCATCGGTTTAAACACCGGCTGTTCAGGGGTAATAACTTATAAACGTTGGACGGTTGAATATCATAGAAAACTTATAGCTGAGCTCGCGACCGATCCAATGCTTAAAATCGTATTACTTGGTGGCCCGGAGGACCGGTTGCGCAACCAGGAAATCGCTGAAGGTCTTGCTGTCATTTCCTCGCCGACAAATCTTGGTTTACGCGATGGTTTAGCAAGTGTTCAGGCCTGCGATATTATCATCAGCGGCGATTCGCTCGGGATGCATATGGGGATTGCTTTAAAAAAATGGGTCGTGGCTTGGTTTGGGCCCACGTGCGCGCCGGAAATAGATCTGTATGGGCGCGGAGTGAAGCTCCAGGCAGCGGTTCCATGCAGTCCATGCTGGAAGAGGTCTTGCTCGAAAACCACGATGTGTTACGATCAAGTTCCGTTAAATTCGGTGCTTGCCGCAATTCGTAAAGGTCGTGAGTGGAAAACCTCATCATCCAAACAGCCTATCTCGGAGACCTCGTCCTTAGTCTCCCTTTAATGCGTCAGCTTGTACAAATAGATCCAGGGCGCCCACTTGCGGTCGTATGCCGCAAAGGTCTTGGCGATATTGTCCGTGCAGCTGGATATGCGAATCGAGTGATCGAAGTCGATAAGAAAGATGCAAAAGCGTGGGCTCAACAGCAAAAGGAATTGTTGGCGAGTGATTTCTTCCATGTGATTTGTCCGCATGAATCAGTAAGGACCGCATTACTTGTTGCTCGAATGAAAGTGCGAGGAAAAAAAGTAGGCTTTGCGAAAAAGTGGAACTTCTTAGCGTTTGACATCCGCGTGAAAAAGCCAGTGCACTTGCCCGATGCGCTTAGACAGTTGTCATTGCTTACGGCGATTAGCTCTTCCTTCGCTGAGGAATTTTCTGAAATAGGCGCTACGGAAGAACTTTGGAATTCAAACGAGTTAGCGGGTCCTATTGATTTCCGAAAGCATCAAATTCCATCTTGGGCTAATCTTTCGAATTCGGGCCAAAGGGTGGATCAGTCTAAAAAAGTTTTCATCGCGCCGGGTAGCACTTGGGCAACGAAACGTTGGACCGTTGAAGGATTTAAGCAACTTGCTAGCGAGTTGGTCGCGGACGATTGGGATGTGGTGCTTGTCGGCGCTCCCAATGAAAGAGATTTAGCGAATGAAATCGCCAAGGTGTCACCAAAGATCCAAAACCAAGTGGGTGAGTGGTCCGTTTCAGAAACCGTCAGTGAATTTGGCAAGGGGCGGGGACTAATCGCCAACGATAGCGGAGCCATTCACATGGCTGCGCTCGCCGGGCTCCCGACGGTTGCGATTTTTGGACCAACGACTTTAGAGCTTGGTTTTAGACCGTGGCAATCGCAAGCGATCGTGATGCAAACTCCGCTTTCGTGCAGACCATGTGGAAAACATGGCCATGATAAATGTCCCATTGGTACGCATGAATGCATGAAGAAAATCTCAGCGGCTGAAGTTCATGCGGCCTTAAGAAACCTCACCGGAGTCTAGGTCCTATAAGTTTTTTACTTCTTTTCGTCCAGATCATGGCAGACTATTTTTAATGCCGGCCGATCGAACAACACGTTTGATTTTTATCAATTTGGCCATTGACCAACTTTGGGACACCACGGGCCATTTGCAGCGCCTTTATCCCTCTCGCTTACCCGAATCCGAAAGCCTCGTTCGTGCCAATGAAGATTTAGGTTTATTTTTATCTAAACCGGGCGATGTCGTTCTCGGCGTGCAGTTCGATGAAGATCATTTAAAGCTTCTTGAGCGTTGGGGCGCACCCTTTGGCACACCTCTAACTGTTCGCGCGAATCCATGTGATTTTCATCATTGGGTTGGTGAAGTCGAGCGAATGGAAATCGCCCGATCGGATTTTGAATTTTGGCCGTGCGCGCTCTCGTCTCTTGAAACTTCACTTCTCGCGAAGGTACGTTCTTGGAAACTTCCCCCTTGGCTCCCCGCAAATTCAAACTCAGTGGCCTTCAATCAAAAGACCGGGATCTTCAAGTGGGGAGAGATCGCTGGACTTCCCGTGCCGCAAACTTCAATTGTTTCGATTGCTAAACTTCTCGCCGATGGACCACCGGCAGAAATTGCATTCCCGCTAATATTGAAGGCGGATTGGGGTTCAGGCGGTTGTGGAAATCTAAGTCTTACCTCACGCGATGATAATCGTTGGCGCCATTTTCAGCGCCAGCTGCGCGGCCAAACGACCGGGCGTTGGCTCGTGCAAAAGATTGTTAAAGCCGAGACAAATCTGACCGTATATGGATTTGCCGACGGAATTGCGCCCAAGATATTGAATGTCGATTACGACCGCGATGGTCTAGCTCTTCGGCATCTTGAATATAGAGGTCAGAGCTCCGCTCTTTTAACCACGGCATTCACTAAAGTATCGGCTCATTTGAATGCCGCGGGCTACACCGGGCCTTTTGGTTTTGATGTCGTAGTGGAAAAGGGCACAGGCGAGGTTCATCTTTTGGATATGAACGTGCGTTGGACACGGACTCATTTGCTCGATCAAGCGGCAACTCGATTGGGCCAAAACTGGCGCAAAGTGGAAAGTCGCCGCCTGCGCTTCCAGGGCCGCTCAATCAGTAATTTTTCATCCTGGTGGCAAGCCATGGGCGAGCGCTTAGGCATCGACGAAACCGGCGTCAACCGCGACGGCGAGTTGTTTTTGCCATACTTAATCGGCGGCTCCGACACCGAAGGCCACGGCCTCAAAGAAGTGAGTTACTTCGTTTCCTCTGGGTCGGAAGACTGGATTACCTGCGTTTCTTCCGCCATTCAGCGCTGGGCCAGTCCCGAATCCGCCGCCGTTTAATCGCAGAAATGCGCTCCCGTTAATTGATGTCCGCGCGTGTCGCATTGAGGTCCTTTTAGGCAAAATGTTTTAAAGCATAATTGTGCTTTAAAGCATATTCGAGAAAACGAGGCACGGTCGGTCATCGCTCATATCTTTAGAGCTCTTCTGAAAGCTCGCGCACGTTGATCGCGTACTTCTTTATCTTTCTCAGTAACGTATTCTTTGGAATGTTCGCGTGGGCAACCGTTTGGTTAATACGACCGCGGTTTGCCTTTAGGGCTTGAACGATAAATTCCTTCTCCGTCATTTCCTTATAGCGATCGAAGTCGAGAGGACCGGAGTAGCCGTTCGGGAAAGACACTTCCGCGCCCTCTCGACGCGATTCTCGCACGTTTTCAGGCAAACTTTGAACGGTGATAAGGCTGTCGTTTTCGATGATGAACGCACGTTCGATCACGTTCTCAAGCTCACGGATATTGCCGGGCCATCGGTAGCCTTGTAGTGCGAGAAGTCCGTCGGCATTGATCCCCATCATAGTGCGGTTATGCTTCTTATTGAACTTTCGGATAAAGAAATGAACGAGTTCTTCCATGTCTTCATAGCGCTCTCTTAAAGGCGGCATAAAAATTGGCATCACGTTTAAGCGGTAAAACAAATCTTCGCGAAAAGTGCCCTCCTCAATCATCTTCTCTAGGTTGCGATTTGTTGCAGCGACAATGCGCGCAGTAGTGGCGATTTCGCGGTTACCGCCAACGGGAACAAACTTGCGCTCTTGCAGGACGCGAAGGAGCTTAACTTGCATATCGAGCTTCATCTCGGCAATTTCGTCGAGAAAGATCGTGCCCTTGTTGGCCAGCTGGAATTTGCCGATTTTCCGCTCCGAAGCTCCAGTGAATGAGCCTTTTTCGTGACCGAAAAGTTCGCTCTCCATCAGATTTTCTGGAATAGCTCCGCAGTTGATTGCAACAAACTCACCGTGTTTACGGGGAGAGTTGAAATGGATCGCACGGGCAACAAGTTCTTTCCCAGTTCCGTTTTCACCGCGGATTAATACCGTTGTGTCCACTTTGCTTAAGCGATTAATTAAATCAAACACGCCATTCATTTTGCCGCCGGAGCCGACAAACTCAGATTCCACATCGTCATCCAAGATGGGCCGAGAGATCGCAAGACTTGAAACCATTTCTTGAGTTTCAACAGCCTTGGTTACTATCGCCGCAAGCCGTTCAGGTTGAACGGGCTTTTCGATGTAATCATAGGCGCCCACTTTAATCGCTGTGATGGCATCTTGAAGATTGGAATGTGCGGTCATGATGACAACGAAAGTTCTCGGGTCGTGAGTTTTAATCGCCTCAAGCGCTTGCAGGCCGTCCATCTCTGGCATGCGAACGTCCATCATTACGAGATCGAAGTTTTGCTCTTTCACCATGTCGACCGCTTGTCGGCCATTGTCGGCATTAACCAATTTGATCTGGAACTGCGGAAGTACTGTGGTCAGGACCGACCCGACCGACGCGCGCAGTTCCGCTTCGTCATCAACTATTAATATTTTGAGTTCGTTCTTCATAATAATTCTCCGTAAGCCCATGGCTTATTTCGTCTAGTGGTAAGGCAAAACCGAAACGTGTTCCCTTGCTCGACTCTGATTTTACAAAAACTCTTCCGCCGTGCAATTCGACAAAGTACTTAACCAAGTAAAGACCAAGTCCTGAGCCTTTCGTAGAAAGCGAATGCCCGATGCCGCGATAAAACTTTTCAAATATCCGCGAGACTTCTTCCTGCGGAATGCCCGGACCCGCATCAGTAACAGTCACAATCACCTGGTCGCCGACTTCGCGAGAGGAGATCACAACCGCGCTGCCCTCTGGGCTATATTTAATGGCATTCTCCACAAGATTCAAGATCACCTCTTGGATCAGTGTAGGATCTACTTCCATCGCAAAAATCGGTTCCAAATTGGTTTCAAGTTTGATGCGTTTCGCATCGGCAAGCGTTCTAAGCTGCTGGCAGACCTTAAAAACGAGTTCATTAACATCCGAGGGTTCTTTATTGATTCTAAAATCGCTCGATTCAATGCGGCTCACTCTTAAAATGGATTGAATATAGCGATGCAGCTCCATGCTTTCCTGGCGAAGAGAGATTAGGCCTGTTTGAATTTCAGGCGCCGGCGTAGCCATAAGTAGCCGGTCACATATTGCCTGAATCTTCGCAATCGGAGTTTTAAGGTCGTGGCTAAAGAGACTCACGAAATTATTCTTGAGCTGTTCGATCTCATGCATGTAGCGCTTTTCTTCTTCCAAGCGCCAATTAATATTTTCTTGTTGCGTCAGCTGGTACCCGACGAACACCATGTAGGTAACGAAGATTTGCACGAGCGGAGTCATGATCGGAAGCCAAACTGAATGGCTGTCAAAAAGCCATAGCGATCCTGCTGAAGTCCCAAGTGCCAACCAAAAAAGGAAAACCAGGGCCACGGCTTGGGGATAAGACTGCAGGATCGTGATGGCAAGAATTAAAATTGCAAGCAAGTACGCTGCGATTACGGGAAACGGTGGCCGCTTAATCCAACGCTCGCTTAAGATATTATCCGTCACGTTCGCTAAAAGTTCAGCGCGACTTAAGGGTCCGACTGGGGTTGAGTAAACATGGCCGTCAAGATCCTTGGTGCCGATGATGACCATTCTTCCTTTGAGAAGGTCGGCGCCACGGCTTGGCTTGCGTAAAAGATCCCTTGCATTGATGGCGATGAGCGAGCCTTCGGCACCTTGGAAATTGACTATGCGGCTTTCTCCCGTGCTTAAGTTTGGACTCGTGCGATCGTTTTTTGTGAAGGCACTCGCTAGTCTCATGGCTAAATGCGGAACTTGAACGAGAGGAGAGGAGAAGCGTCTAACTGTTCGATCCTCGTCCGCGAAAAAATCGATGAGGCCCGCGTTATGACCGTAACTGGAAACAAACGCGGGGAGAACCGCTCTTCCGTCGTTGTCTTGCCTTGCGGCCCAAAAAACTTTCTTGTCATAGAGTGCGGGATAATCATAGGCCTCTGGCGTGGTACCTATGGAGCCCACGGGGAAGAAGAAAGTCACGGCGACTGCAGCGGGATCGCTC
This sequence comes from Pseudobdellovibrionaceae bacterium, assembly GCA_043720065.1. Taxonomy (GTDB): domain Bacteria; phylum Bdellovibrionota; class Bdellovibrionia; order Bdellovibrionales; family UBA1609; genus JAIBAM01. The sequence goes on from JAYSTF010000065.1 coordinate 26,915, forward strand.
GATAAAATATTCGTAAGCAACTTGTTCCAAGTGCTTGGATTCCAGAAGAAGCTATCTGTGAATGCGGAAATTTCTTTTAGTGGTCTTAGGAGATTGCGATCTTGACCGCTGATCTGAAGCCAGTCGTCTTGGTGAAAATAAACGAGTACGAAGCGCGGCTCTCTTGCTTGGGCACCGCGCATTTGATAGCGAAGATCGAATTTCGCGGACGAGTCGACGAGTGCTAAAACAATTCCGACTGCAAGACAAACGAGTCCCCGAAGCCACACACCACGTGTGCGCAGGAGCCATCTTGTCCAAATTAAAAGGCGAAGTCGGACTCCGCGAACCAGGTCTTCTCTTTCCATCAGATAACGCTACGTATCAAAAACACCGTAAAAATTCAATTGGTTATACTGAAAATCTTGGTATTTTTGCGGGCCTATGACGATTTACACGGGTGTCGAAAGTATGCCGGCCGAGCTGGCAGCAAGCGTAGTCTGTATTGGCAACTTTGATGGTCTCCACAGGGGTCACCAGATGCTTATCGCCAAAACGTTGGAGCTAGCCCAAGCCTTCCGCTGCCCGTCGGTGGTATTTACTTTTGATCCGCATCCGCTGCAGGTGTTGCTTCCGGAAAAAGATCATAAGTCTTTGTTTTCACGCAAATTTTTAGCCGAGCAGTTGCGCCGAATGCATGTCGACATCACCATTTTTCAGCCATTCACGAAGGAATTTGCCGCCAACGCTCCCCATGATTTCGTTACCTATGGCCTTATTAAACCACTTCGCCCAAAGGCGATTGTTGTGGGTCAAAACTTCAACTTTGGCCGGGGGCGTACGGGCTCAGTGGGATTGCTCTCGCAGATGGGGGCGCAAAACGGGTTTCAGGTCGACATCATTTCCCCAGTGCATATCAACGGGGAGATCGTCTCAAGTTCAAGAATTCGAAAAGCAATTCAAGAGGGAGGTGTGGCTTTGGCTGAAAGCCTACTCGGCCGACCCTTTAGCGTAGAAGCACCAGTGATTTCTGGCGCTGGGCGTGGGCGAACGATTGGGGTGCCGACAGCGAATATGATTATTCAAAACGTAATTCTGCCTAAGCCGGGCGTCTATGCCACGATGGTCGAGTATGAGAATGGCGAAGTCGTTGGCTCCGTCAGTAACCTTGGAACGGCTCCGACATTCTCAAATTCCGGGGAAATTCGGCTGGAAACCCATATCTTAGACCAGAAGGTCGACCTAACTGGTACCGTATTGCGGGTACACTTCCTATCCTACTTGAGAGAGGAACGGCTGTTTTCCGATGCAACCGAACTTGTGGCGCAGATTCAGCGCGACATTACGCAAGCTCGGGCCGTTTGGTTGAAACGTAGTGAAATGGGCAGTTCTCGGTCTTAATTTTTTTAAACCGCGCTATGAACGGCTCGCCGAATTTCTGCGAGAGCAAGGCATAGCAAACGAAGTGCATTATCCCGAAATTCATCCAGATGAGGACATTAGGGATCGGCTGCCGGAATTTCAAGCGGCCTTTGATCAACTCAGAATAGAGTCACCATTTCGGGAAGCGGTGTTGGTTAGACCTAAAATTCAATCGAAAATGCTTTTCGATCTTGGCGCCGCTGATTGCTTAATTCAGAAGAATAGAAAGTGGTCACTCGACGTGGGCCTTTACTACGCGTTCACGCAACTGTTTTCGCGTCTTGGTTCAAAGCTTGATCTTAAAGCGGACATGATAGTGGTGGGAGCAGGAGCTGCCGCGCGACTGGCCGTGGCTGCGGGTCTGCGCGCGGGATTTTCAAAAGTTAATCTTTCAACAACGTACGATGATCAGGGAATCGCTCTCTTAGCGGACTTAAGAAAATCGTTTTTTGGCGTGGACTTTAAGTTTGTGTCGCTGAACCAGTTGGTCATGCTTCCCGGCACCAACTCGCTTTTGGTTAATACGACGCCCTTTAACGAAGGCAATGAAATTCTCACTGAGCTCTACTACCTCAATTTTCTTAAGCCCGATGGCATGATTTGGGACATGGTCTTCGAACCACAGACCACTCCGCTGATTCGGGAGGGTGAACAAGCCGGCATTGCCTGTGTCCGTGGCAGTCAAGTCGCTGCCCTTGCCGACTGTAAATGGATTGAATGGGTCACTGGTCGAGTCATCAGTGATCTGGATCTCTTGAGCTACTACAAAAACTCGGACTTTGGGCCAGTTACAAAAAACGTCACCCCAGAGTAACCTTTTAACATCGGAACTTCTCCATTACGGGGGCAATTCATGTCTGTTCGCAAGGGCTTGGGCGAATTATTGGTCAGAGAAAATCTGATCAACCTGACTCAGTTGGATGATGCTCGTCGTGAGCAAAAACAGCAGGGTGGGAAATTAACCTCAGCACTGGTTCGCTTAGGGTACGTGAAAGAGGGCGAGCTCACAGAGTTCTTGGGCAAGCAATACAGCTTGGCCACGATCGACCTTTTCAATTTCGAAATTGACCCCGACGCCATCAAGCTTGTGCCTAAAGGGTTTTGCGAAAAACATTCCGTGATGCCCGTCTCACGCGCGGGGAAAAACCTCGTTGTGGCATTTTCCGATCCCACGAATGTTTTCGTGAAAGATGATTTAGCTTTGCTTACGCGCCATAAAATTGAAATCGTTATCGCGTCTGAGCATGCGATCAATACCGCCATTGAAAAATACTACGGCTCGATGTCTTCGAAGTTCGAAAACGTCATGTCAGAGATCGAGGACTCAGAAGATGCAATGGTACAAACCGTTCACGCCGAACTCGTGGACGAAGACTCGGTTAGTGAAGAAGGCCCGATCGTAAAATTCGTGAACCTGATGCTCGCTGAAGCTATCAAACTTAAAGCCTCCGATATTCACATCGAGCCTTATGAAAAACGATTTAGAATTCGTTTCCGTGTGGATGGAACGTTGACTGAGAAAACTCAGCCGCCGCCAGGAGCGGCGGCGGCGATTGTCAGTCGTATGAAGATCGTTTCCAAAATGGACATTGGTGAAAAACGTCGACCCCAAGACGGTCGTTTAAAAGTTCGATTGAAGAGCGGGCGTGAAGTCGATTTTCGGGTGAACTGTCTGCCGACGATCTTTGGTGAAAAAATCGTTCTTCGTCTTTTGGATAAAAGTAACCTGCAAGTGGATATGACCCGCCTTGGGATGGAAGATGATGAGCTTGAGCTATTCAAGAAAACAATTAATTTGCCGCAAGGGCTAGTATTGATTACGGGTCCGACGGGCTCTGGAAAAACAACTACGATTTACTCAGGTCTTGCCGAATTAAATAAGCCCGATGTGAACATCTCTACGGCCGAAGATCCGGTAGAATTTAACTTGGATGGAATTAACCAGGTCCAAGTCAATTCGCAGATCGGATTTACGTTCGCCGAAGCGCTACGCGCCTTTCTTCGTCAAGATCCGGAAATCATTATGGTGGGAGAGATTCGGGATTTGGAAACGGCTGAAGTCGCGTTCAAAGCGGCTTCAACTGGTCACTTGGTTGTGAGCACGCTTCACACGAACGACGCGGCTTCCACAGTGACTCGACTCCTCGATATGGGTTTACCTCCATATATGGTGGCGGAAGCTACATCACTCGTTTTGGCCCAGCGACTTCTACGTAAAGTGTGCACAAATTGCGGGCAGGATCACCGGGTACCCGTTGATGTTCTTCGCGATCTTGGAGTGAAGGAAGATCAGATCCCTGGATACGTAAACCTGCGCCGAGGTGAAGGTTGCGAAACGTGCAACGGCACGGGCCTAAAGGGTCGCTTAGCCATTTATGAGTTCATGCGCATTACGTCGGCGGTTAAGGATGCCATTTTTAAAGGCGCTTCGCCCTTAGAGTTAAAACGACACGCGATGGCCTCGGATAATATGCGGACCCTAAGACAAAGTGCTCTATTGAAACTTAAGGCCGGTTTGACCACTATTGAGGAAGTTCTCAACACCTCAGTAAAGGACGACGTATGATTACGCTTCATCAGCTGCTAAAAGCGGCGGTGAAACAAGGTGCCTCGGATCTGCATTTGGTTGCGGGTGCGCCGCCGGTTTTGCGCGTGGATAGCCGAGTAATTCGGGTCAAGACAGATAGTCTCACCTCAGAGGATGCCCGCAAACTTTGTTATTCGATTTTAACCGACGCACAAAAAAGTCGACTTGAGGCGACGAAAGAATTGGATTTCAGTTTCGGTATTACGGGGCTCGGCCGTTTCCGGACGAATTTGTTTTTTCAACGCGGCTCTGTCTCCGGTGTTTTCCGGCGCATCAATAATGAAATTCCAGCTCTCGAAGCGTTGGGCCTGCCAAAGATGATTCAAGACTTGGTAAATTATCCGACTGGATTGGTCCTAGTGACCGGTCCGACAGGCTCAGGAAAGTCGACGACGATCGCTGCGATGGTGGATAAGATTAATCAAAATCTTCGCGGTCATATTATCACTATTGAAGACCCGATCGAATACATTCACGACCATAAAAACTGCATTGTTAACCAGCGCGAGGTGGGTTCGGACACCAGTTCTTTTCGCTTAGCTCTCAGGCAGCTTCTCAGACAAGATCCTGATGTTTGTGTGCTGGGAGAGTTGCGTGATCACGAAACTGTTGAATCTGCTCTTGTCGTGGCTGAGACGGGTCACCTAGTTATTGCGACACTACACACGAACTCTGCCATCCAAACAATTTCTCGCATTGTTGGCGTGTTCCCGGCCGAGCAACAAGACCGCATTCGTATGCAGCTGAGTATGGTGCTCAACGCGGTTGTTTCACAGCGGCTCTTGCCGGGCGCAAAGGGCGGCATGGTCCCCGCCGTCGAAATTCTTATTTTAAATCCCAATATTCGCAATCTCATTCGCGAAAACAAGTTGCACCAGATCTATGGCATGATGCAGGTCGGGCAGGACAAGACAGGAATGATGACGATGAATCAGTCGTTAATGAAGTTGGTGCTTAAGCGGCGTGTGGATCTTCAGACCGCATTCGCAAACAGCAGTGAGCCAGACGAACTCGACAAACTTCTGAAGCAGGCAGGAATATAAATGGGTGCTTACGAGTTTCAAGCGAAAGCAGCTGATGGTCGAACCGTCCGGGGTGAGCTCGATGCCGCCAACGAAACAGAAGCCAGGGTTAAGCTTCGGGCGCAACGCTTAATTCCGCTTTCCGTGGCCCCAAAGGGAATGACTAAACAGCGCGCGGCCAGTGCGAAAGTCAGTCGCGTAAAAGTAAACGCTAAGGATTTACAGGTTTTCACGCGTCAGTTCGCCGTTCTCGTTGGTTCCGGTGTGCCAATTCTTCAGAGTCTGGAAGCGATGGCTCAAGGCGGACGAAGTCAAAATATGACAATGGCCATTCGTGGGGTTTTGGAGGCCGTCGGCCGAGGGCGCCCCCTTGCGGAAGCGATGGCGGGATTTCCTGGTGCATTTGACCGGCTTTACGTGAATTTGGTTAAAGCCGGCGAAGAGGGCGGAGTTCTCGATGTTGTTTTAAATCGACTGGCTGAGTACATCGAAAAATCAGTGAAGCTTAGAGGCAAGGTAACTGGTGCTCTCTGGTATCCGGCCGCGATCATTTCGGTTGCCGCTCTTGTGATTTCAGGGATCATGATTTTTGTAATTCCAAGTTTCGTTAAGATGTTCGAAGGCGCCGGTCAGGAACTTCCCGCATTGACCCAATTGGTGATCAAGATCAGTAACGTATTTAAAAATTATTGGTACATTATGCTTGGCGGAGTGGTTGGGGGCGTATTCGCACTCCGCGCTTACTACGATTCGGATGATGGCCGAAAGGTAATCGATCGCATTTTAATCGACGTTCCTGTTTTCGGAACCTTAATTCAGAGAAACGCGATTGCTCGCGTTTCGCGAACTCTTTCAACGCTGCTGGCCGCCGGCGTTCGAATTATGGATGCACTCGATATCGCCGGCGCGACCGCTGGCAATTGGGTAATCGAAAAGGCTTTGATCGATGCTAAGGAAGTGGTGGCAAAAGGTAGAGCTCTCGCCGAGCCGTTGGCGAAAGTTAAATACTTCCCCGTCATGGTGACACAGATGATCGCTATTGGCGAGCAAACCGGAAATATCGACACGATGTTATCCAAGGTTGCAGATTTCTACGAGGACGAAGTGGAAAGCGCCGCAGAGGCGATGACGAGCATGATTGAACCTTTGTTAATGGTTGTCCTTGGTGGAATTATCGCGGTGATCGTCATCGCGATGTACCTGCCAGTCTTCAGCATGGCGGGAGCAGTCGGGTAATGATTTCGCGAACGCTAAATCTTATTCCGGGAGGCGGTCTGTCAGTTGACGGTTCGCCTTCGTCCGTAGGCCAACGTTTGCTCGTTGTTCATGGCTTACGTTCGGGATTATTGGTCGCAGTGTTTTTATTGGCGCTTATCTTTCAGCTTATGCAAGGCGAGTTCTTTAGCCCGGATATCTGGCTGCCTGTGTATGCGGTTCTCATTTTGTCCTTCACATTAAGTAGTATTTATTTTCTCTTTACTGAGTGGTGCGAGTCGAGAGGCTGGATTCACGGGACATTATTTGCCCTCGACGCTCTCGCTATTACGCTACTGGTTCATCAAACCGGGGCGTCGCAATCGATATTTTTCTTCTTGTACATGGTCGATATAATTTTGGCGGGTCTGGTTTTCCAAAAGCGCGGCGCGTTTACTCAGGCCCTTTGGACCTCGTTGCTATTTGGACTTTTGCTTCTGTCTTCGCCGCAGCCCGGTCGAGAGAATATTTACTTTCTAGCGACGCTCAATAATTTGGCTTTTTTCTCCGTCGCCTATCTGAGTGGAAATTTAAGTGAGCAAGTCAATTTCATGGGAGCGCAGCTTAAAGCGACGGCTCGCAACTTGGCGATTCTTCAGGATCTGAATAAACATATAGTTGAAAACATCGGAACTGGCCTAATGACAGTTGACGGCAATGGGCGGGTAGTCAGTGCAAACCCAGCCGCCTCTGGAATATTAGACGGATTAAGTTTAGTAGGTCATGACATCAACGCGATTTTTCCCGCCCTACAGCTGGGATCAAATGTGGTTTGGCTTCACGGCAAGACTGAAGATGTGCGTCGCGTTGATGTTGAGTTTTTAACCCGCCATCGCGACAAGCTTGCAATAGAAGTGGTTTTGTCTCCACTCAAGGATGACAACGGCGAAGCTCAAGGGTTTGTTTTACTCTTCCAAGATCGCACAGAAGTCCGCAGGTTAGAGCAGGCTATGCGCCAAAAGGAAAAAATGGCGGCAGTTGGTCAATTAGCTGCGGGCATTGCGCATGAGATTAGAAATCCGCTGGCTTCCTTAAGTGGAAGCGTCCAGCTCATGCAGTCGCAGCCCGAAAAGTACAGTGCCGAAGACATTAAGCTAATGCGAATAATCACTCGCGAAATTGACCGTTTAAATGACTTGATCACTGAGTTTTTGGATTACGTTCGCCCAGAGCCGCGTCCAACGTCGCCCGTTGATGTGAATAAAGTGATTCGTGAAGTCATGGAGATGGTTAAGTTCAATCAGCAGATGAATAAAGATGTCGCCCAGGAGATTCAGCTCAAGGCCGGAAGCAAGGTTCTTGGCCATAGCGATAAGCTCAAGCAAGCTTTTTTAAATATCATTATCAATGCCTATCACGCGATGGAAAAATCAAATGTTCAGAAGCTCCATATCGAGACGTTTGATGTGCAGGATCGGGTGGTCGTGTCGATCAAGGACACAGGATCTGGCATGGACGCGGTCGCTGTCAGTCGTATTTTTGAGCCGTTTTATACGACCAAGCCTAAGGGCACGGGGCTCGGACTTGCAGTGACTCATAAAATTTTTGAAGTACATGATGCCAAGGTCAATGTGACAAGCAATCCCGGTGAAGGTACGACATTCACGATTGATTTTCCGGGTGAGCGCGACACGACTGACCGAGGCATCCCGCGATTTAAAGAAGCATAAAGCGACACTTAAAGAGAGAGAGAAAAAAATGAAGCCAAGAATACTTGTGGTCGACGATGAAGAGTCTATCCGCGAGTTTTTAGAAATCATGTTGCGCAAAGAAGGTTACGAAGTCACTTGTGCCGAAGACGGGCAAAAGGCTTTGGAGCTAGCAAAGAAACGCACGTTCGACATGGTTATCTCAGACTTGCAGATGCCGAATATGACGGGATTGGAACTTCTAAAACAAGTGAAGGCACAATATCCCGACATGACCTTTATGATGATCACGGCCTTTGGAACGACGGAAACCGCCGTCGATGCAATGAAACATGGTGCTTACGATTACATTCTTAAGCCGTTTAAAATCGATGAAGTGCGAATCAACATCGCCAATGCTTTGCGCAGTCAAAACCTGGAAGTAGAAAATCGCAGTTTGAAGCGCGAACTCGTCAAAGAATATAGCTTCCAAAGCATTGTCGGAAATTCCGAGAGTATGCACCGAATCTATGATTTGGTGAAACGCGTGTCGCAAACTCCGACGAACGTGTTGATTACTGGGGAGAGCGGTACGGGAAAAGAAGTGGTTGCTAAAGCGATTCACTACAATGGTCCGCTGAAAGATAAACCCTTTGTAACGATCAACTGCGGCGCGATTCCTGAGTCATTGATGGAATCAGAAATGTTCGGTCACAAAAAGGGCTCGTTCACTGGTGCCATAGCGGACAAAGTAGGCTTGTTTGAGGTTGCCGATCAAGGAACACTGTTTTTGGATGAAGTGGGCGAACTGCCTTTGACCATTCAGGTGAAGCTTCTGCGCGCAATTCAAGAGCGAGTTATTCGACGGGTGGGCGGAACGGATGATTCGAAAATCGAAGTTCGCATTATCGCTGCGACCAATCGGGAATTGGAGGAGATGGTCAAGCAGGGCACTTTCCGCCAAGATCTTTACTATCGTTTGAACGTGATCAACATCATGACCCCTCCGCTTCGCGATCGGCCGGACGATATACCACTGCTCGCCAATCACTTTTTGAAAAAGTATAACGAGCGTTTGGGAAAATCTATTCAAGGCATCAGTGACGAAGCCATGGAAATGATGAAAAAGTATGACTACCCCGGAAACGTGCGAGAACTCGAAAACATCATCGAGCGAACCGTCGCCCTTGAAGGCGGAGCTACGATTTTGCCTGAGAGTTTGCCGCCGTTCGTGAACACGGTCTCTGGTCGCAAAGTCGCTTCAGCCAATGAAATCGAAGTGACCCAAGATGGCTTGGAACTTGACAAGGTGATGGGGCAAATTGAAAAAGAACTTTTGATCAAAGCCATCCACGCGGCAGGCGGAGTGAAGAAAAAAGCCGCAAAGCTTTTAAACATCACCTTCCGCTCAATGCGCTACCGAGTAGAAAAGTACAACCTCGGCACCATCGGCGACGACGAGTTAGACGACGAAGCTGGGTAAATGTACCACATGACTTTTCGCAACTCACCGCAGCTAAAAAGGGCCCATCCGGGCCCTTTTTAGCTGCGGTGAGTTGCGAAAAGTCATGTGGTACATTTAC